>JAEZAY010000280.1 GCA_023427575.1 Bacteroidota bacterium
GAACATTGAAGAGCAATTCCTGCATACCCAGTTTTTTGCGCTGGTGGATAAAAGCGGCCAGGTTCGCCGTAAGATCTACGATGGCCTGAAAGAGGATGACGTGGAGGACCTGAAAAAAGATATCCAGCGATTACTCGATGAACCGGTATCCCAGAAGCGATTTGTAAACAACCTTTTTGGAAACCCTAACCCGATGTAATTATGATGACGATCGAAAATGCAGAAGAAAGAATTGATGGTTTGCTTAAGAAAAACCAGCTAAGCGTAACCGGCAGCAGGAAAAAGATCCTCGAGCTTTTTGTAAAAACGGATGGAGCGCTGGCTCATTCCGATATTGAAAAAAAAACCGGCGAACGTTTCGACCGGGTTACCATTTACCGAACCCTGCAGGCCTTTCTGGAAAAAGGCATCATTCATAATATTCCCAGCTCCGACAATCAGGTTCGCTATGCCTTGTGCAAAGACGAATGCAGTGAAGGCCATCATCACGATAACCATATTCATTTTATCTGCAACAAATGCAATAATACATTTTGCCTCGATGATGTGGTGATACCCCCCGTTAAATTGCCAGCCGGTTTTACCGATACCCAGATTCAAATGATCGTTTCGGGAATCTGCAAGGAATGTAAATAGAAAGCCCCGATGTAGAAACACCGGGACTTTTGGTTAAGGCTCTGATTAGTAGCTATTTTAAATCCGGCATCGGCCGGGATAATTTTTGGTAGCAGATACAAATATATATGTCTGCTTCTAAAGAAACTATACTACAAAGAGGGTATTTTATGAGCGGTATTACTGCAGCAACTTCAATTCTTTTTCAACAAATTCTGTTAATGTTTTGATATGTTCGGGGGCGAAATTAAATTCAAGCCCCGCCGCCTTATACAATTCCGGCAATGTTCTTGTTCCACCCAGCGATAAAGCGCGGATATAATTATTCAGTGCACCTTCCCGGTCTTTTTTGTATTGCATCCATAAGCCAATCGCGCCCAGTTGTGCAATTCCATATTCGATATAATAGAAAGGCACCTCAAATAAATGCAGTTGACGTTGCCATCCGTAGCGCCGGAATTCTTCCAGTCCGCTGAAGTCAACCGTATCGGTGCTGAATTCATTTAATATTTCCATCCAGCGCGAGGCTCTTTCTTCGGTTGTATGACCGGGATTTTCGTATACCCAATGCTGAAACTTGTCAATGGTAGCGATCCAGGGAAAAATGCTGATCACTTTTTGCAATTGCTGTTTCTTAGCCCGGTTCAGATCCTCCGCATTATCGTAATACACGTCCCAATAATCCATGGTAAACAGTTCCATGGCCATGCTGGCAACTTCCGCAATTTCCATCGGATATTCTTTAAAAGAACTCAGTTCCAGCGGGTGGGTCAGAAATGAATGAACGGCATGTCCCCCCTCATGAACCATGGTGGTTACATCGCCGGCCTGGCCGGCCGCGTTCATAAAAATAAACGGAGCTCCTGTCTCTGCTAACGGACAGTTATAACCGCCAGGAGCCTTTCCTTTCCGGCTGTCAAGATCAAGTCTTTTCATCTCATTCATCTTGCGGAGACAATCGGCAAAAAACGGATGCAGATTTTCAAAACAGGAAACGGTTTTATCCAGGAGTTCTTCGCCCGACTGGAAAGGAGTCAGCGGATTAACCCCTGCCGGCTCTGCCTCCAGATCCCAGGGTCTTAATGTATCCAGCTTTAGTTTCGCTTTTTTATCCTGGTTTATAAGGCCCACCAGGGGTAGAATATGTTGCCTGACCGCGGCATGGAACTGGTAACAGTCTTCCTTTGTATAATCAAAACGGCCCAGTTCGCGGAATTTATAATCGCGGTAATTTTCAAAACCGGCGTTCAGGGCAACCTGATGTCTTTTTGCTACCAGCTTACTGAACAGATCATTCAGAGCCTCTTTGTCTTGCAGACGTCTTTCATTGATTTTACGGTACACCGACTCTCGTAGATCCCGGTCTGAATCCTCCAGGAATTTCGCGGCCTGCTGCAGGGTATATTCCTGACCCCCGACTTCCACGGTCATTTTTCCGGAGATTACTCCAAACTGCTGTTGCAACACGCTCAGTTCAGCCTGGATGGGAACATTTTCTTCGCGGAACAGTTCTATGCTTTTTTTCACGTTGCGCAGATAGGTAAAGTAGAGCTCCCTGTCCAGCGTTTCCGTCAGCGGCGACTGAATCAGTTTTTTATTCAGTAAATCGGCATAAGGCTGGATCTTTGGTTGGATTTCCAGACAGAAATAGGTAAAAGCGTCTTCCAGCTCTTTGTTTTCCGTATCGCAGGTCATCCGGATCTGGCGCCAGCAGGCATCTTCGCTTACTACGGCCTCCAGTTCACTCATATCTTTCAGCCATTTTTCCAGCGCGGCTTTATTTTCGATCGGGCGTTCAGCCAAATCCTTAAAATAAGGCTCCAATGCTTCCCAGTTGGTAAGCATAAAGTCTTCGGGTAAAAATGTTCTTGGCAATTTTTGGATCTCGGCGCTCAAATTCATAATTATATATTTCGGGTTTTCCGTTTAGAAAACGATGTATTAAAAAATTCTAAAATAGACGGCATGTCTGTGGAAGAAAATTGCGGGCGCAAAAAAACCCGGCATTCACGATCCGCAATTTACAAAGCAGACAGCGATTACCGGGTTAATGAAATAAGAAATTATTCTTCTGTTTTTTTCTTTCTGGCTGTTTTTTTAGCCGGCTTTTCTTCCGCATTGCCGGCCTCTTCTGTTTTTTCAGCCTTTGGAGCGGCTTTCTTTTTGGCGCTCACTTTTGCAGGTTTGGCATCGCCATCACCGGGCTCTTCCACCGGTGCCGGTTTTTCCTTTTTCGGTTCTTCAATTTTTACATCTTCTTCCTGATCCGGCGTTTCAGTTCCATTTTCCGCATCTTCTTCAGCAGCACGAAGCTTTATTTCGATGTTATTCTCCTTTAATACGGAATACCATTTCACCATTTTTTTCAGATCGCTGGTATACACTCTTTCGAAGTCGAGGTCCGGAAAAACATTTTCAAAATATCCTTTTAAAGCCTTATTGTCCTTTTCGTCGGGAAGTTTATCCGCGCTTTTTGCCATAGCGTTGAAAACGTCGGCCAGGTTTACATTATCGCGGGTGGTGAATACCTCAATACTTTCCAAATGCGAAAAGTTATGAACCCTTGATGAAACAAATTTGGTCGTTTTATCGTCCAGAGCGCGCACGATCGCCCCATCATTCTTACTGCTAACCAATTCAAACAAACCGGGTAATCCGGTTACCGCTATTATTTTTCCATATTCCATATCAAAATCATTTTAAAAACGATGCGCAATATAGACGATTTTAAGAAGTCGCCTGCTGAAATAAATTCAATGAAAGGTACAAAAATAATGAGACCAGGCCGGCATCTCCCTTATCTACCCATCAACGGCCCCCGGCGGCGGGGTTGCAACCGGATGCGGTCAGGCTCCGTTCTCCGAAGGTTTTATCCTGATCTGGCGTCAAACCACCATTAATTGTGTTACCCGATGCCCAGATTTTTACTATCGACGATTTTATTGATTGTGTTCTCAGCCCCGGCTTTTGCCCAAAATTATTCTGTAAACGGATCGCTGAAAGACCGTTCCGAGCTCAGCCCCATATCGGATGCCACCGTGCAGTTGCGGTCTGCCGCCGACTCCACCATTCGGTATAGTGTTGTTTCCGACCGGATCGGAAATTTTCTTTTTCAGAAGATTGGCAATGGCAGTTATATTCTTTCTATTAGCTCGGTAGGATATTCCTTTCCCGATACCACCCTAACCATATCCGGAGCGGATCTGAATCTTCGGATCCTGTTTTTGCAAAAAGAAGCAAAACTACTGGGTGAAGTGGTTGTTACCGGAATCAATGTGCCCGTGCGGCAAAAAGCCGATACCCTTGAATACAATTCCAGTGCTTTTAAAGTAAATCCGGACGCGAATGCGGAGGAAATGATCCGTAAAATGCCGGGAGTAACGGTAGAGGGGGGAACGGTAAAGGCCGGAGGGGAAGATGTTCGTAAAGTGACCGTGGATGGAAGGGAATTTTTTGGCGACGATGCCACTGCCGCCCTCCGAAACCTGCCGGCGGAAGTGATCGACAAGATCCAGGTTTTTGACCGGCTTAGCGATCAGGCTCAGTTCACGGGTTTTGATGATGGGAATACGGCAAAAGCGATCAATATCGTAACCAAGGCCAATATGCGAAATGGGCAGTTTGGACGGGTTTATGCCGGTTATGGAACCGACGAACGGTATTCGGCGGGGGGTAATATGAGTTTTTTCAACGGAAACCGAAGGCTTTCGCTGGTTGGATTATTCAATAATGTAAACCAACAGAATTTTGCAACGGAAGATCTGCTGGGAGTTACTTCCAGCGGCGGAAGAGGAGGTGGAAGAGGTCGTGGCGGCCCGGGTGGCGGTGGTCGCCCCGGGGGTTTTGGTGGCGGCAATACCGGCAACTTTATGGTAGGACAGCAGGGCGGGATCAGTAAAACAAATGCATTTGGTTTAAATTTTTCGGATCTCTGGGGCAAAAAACTGGAAGTTTCGGGCAGCTATTTCTTTAATAACTCCAACAATTTGCGCCAGGATTTCCGCAATCAGCAGAATTTTTTAAGCGCTGACTCCATCCGCTATTATGATGAATCCGCCATTTCCAGCAGTGAGAATTTTAATCACCGCCTGAATATGCGCCTTGAATATAAGATCGATTCGGCAAATACCCTGCTGATTACCCCCAGTTTGAGTTTTCAGAAAAACAGTTCCCTGAACCTGGAAAATGGTTCAAACAGCTTTGGACCCGACGATATGATCAGCCGTACGGCCAATCAGAATCGCCGTTTATCATCGGGTTATAATTTCAATAATGGGATCCTGTACCGGCATTCCTTTAAAAAAAGAGGGCGTACCATTTCACTGAGCCTGAATACCGGGATTAATAACCGCGAAGGCGAAACTTATATCGACGCCCTGAATCAGTATTATAAGGCAGGTACGGCGCTGGACGATTCGCTCCGTCAATATTCGGATCAGTTGACTAATGGAATTTCGGTTTCCACCAATATTGCGTATACTGAGCCTATCGGAAAAAAATCGCAGCTTCAGTTCAATTATAACCCATCGGTAAATTTTAATAAGGCCGATCAGCAGACCTTTCAGTTTGATCCCCTGGTGGGCAAATATTCTTTCTTCGATGATAGTCTGTCCAATAAGTTTGACAACACTTATACCCGCCAGAATGGAGGTGTAACTTACCGGATTGGCGACCGTGACAATACCTTTTCAGTTGGTTTATCGTATCAGCAGGCTAGCCTCGATGTAGACCAGGTGTTTCCTTCGAAGTACAATATGAAAAGAAGCTTTGAGAACCTGTTGCCGAACATGATGTATCGTGCGAAGATTTCAGAAAGAAGCAATATCCGGATCTTTTATAGAACGGGTACCAATGCGCCTAATGTGAACCAGTTGCAGGATGTTATCAATAATAACAATCCGCTGTTTCTTTCTACCGGGAACCCCGATCTGAAACAATCATACAATCATTCGCTGGCTACCCGCTATCAGTTTACAAATACCTCCAAAGGAATCAGTTTATTTGCCAACCTCTTTTTACAGAAAACCGATAATTATGTGGCCAATGCAGTGTATGTGGCCGCCAGCGATTCAGTACTTACCCCAACCGTAACGCTGTTCCGGGGTTCGCAGATCAGCAAACCGATAAATCTCGACGGGTTCTGGAGCCTGCGCTCTTTTGTTACGCTGGGAATGCCGCTGCGTTTTATCAAATCGAACCTGAACTGGAACCTGGGTTATAATATGAACAGAACCCCCGGTTTTATTAACAGGATCGATAATGAATCAAAAACCCATACCTATAATGCAGGGCTGGTTTTGGCAAGTAATGTAAGCCAGTATGTAGATTTCACATTATCGTATTCCGCGAACTTTAACAAGATCCGGAACAGCATCCAGCCGCAATTGAACAACGATTATTTTAATCATGTGGCCGGATTCCAGCTCAACCTGCTTTCCAAAAACGGCTGGGTATTCCAGAACGCTCTGAACAATCAGGTTTACCGCGGGCTTACGGATGGCTTTAATCAGAACTTCTGGTTATGGAACATGAGTGCCGGTAAAAAATTCCTGAAAGATCATAAAGGAGAACTTCGACTATCCGTTTTTGATCTTCTGAAACAAAACCAGAGCATTGTTCGAACCGCCACGGAAAGTTATATTGAAGATGTACAGACTCAGGTTTTACAGCAGTATTTTATGCTAACCTTCAGTTACCGGCTTCGGAATTTCGGAGGCGGCAGAACCAGCCGGTAAGTTTACGGATTATTATTAGAAGAATATTTTACGTAATATCGTAATACTGCGTAAAAAACGGGGTTTTGAATGACTGGAGCCTAGTAGAAAGATTAAAGAAAGGAGAAGATGCTGCTTTTAAGGAAGTGGTCGAAACCTGGCAGGATATGGTTTATAATACCGCAATAGGGATAGTCCAAAATGCGGAAGATGCCGAAGATGTTGCACAGGAAGTGTTTGTGCAGGTCTTTCATTCCATTCACTCTTTCAAGGGCGAATCGAAGTTTAGCACCTGGCTGTACCGGATCACGATCACCAAGGCGCTGGATCATGAACGAAAGAAAAAAAGGAAAAAACGCTCGGGGCTGATAAAAACGCTGATGGGGTATGAAGACGAGGAAATAAATATAATTCCGGATTTTCATCATCCCGGAATTTCCCTTGATAATAAGGAAAGAGCGGCGACTCTGTTTAAAGCGGTATCAAAATTGCCTGAGAACCAGCGCATCGCTTTCACCCTGAACAAAGTGGAGGGACTAAGCTATGCTGAAATCAGTGAAATAATGGAAACCAGCGTATCATCGGTGGAATCGCTGCTTCATCGATCCAAGACCAATCTCCGGAAAATGCTGGCCGATTTTTATAAAAATCATTAGCTACGCAAGTTACGGAGCCCGATAAACGTCAAATGGAATGTTATGGAACCCAGGAATGAAACAAACAGAAGAATTGAGGAAACGCTTTCCGCGCTGGATAATCTTACCAGAACGGGGCCGGGGCCATTTTTTTATACAAGGGTGCAGGCCCGGATGCAGAGTTACAAAAGATCGGTGCTCGATAGCGTGATCGCCTTTCTGGCCCGGCCGGCAGTTGCCGTATCAATGGCCGTGGCAGTCATTCTTTTTAATGGCCTGGTGTTGATTGAAACCAATAACAGTCCGAACAACCCGCCGAATCCAAATTACGATATAGCCCTGGCCGAGGAGTTTAATCCGCTGCAGATCGTTACTTTTTATGACGCCGAAAATCCTTAATAAGCCCTGATGAACAGATATTCCAATAGCAGACCACTTCTTCTTATCATTGGTGTGCTTCTGATCTCTAACATTGTTTTACTGGTTTTATTTCTGAATAAAAAGCCCGAAATAAAACCGGAAACCCGGGGCAGGTTCACTGAATTTTTACGGAAAGACATTGGCTTTCAGGAGGAGCAGATCAAAGAATTTGAAGCCCTGAAAGACAATCACCGGCAAAAGATGAAGCTTTTATTTGATGATCTCCAAAAAACAAAAACCAATTTTTTCCTCCAGCTCCGCGAATCGGATTCTACAAATTTCAATCTTGATTCCGCAGCCGCACTGATAGGAGATCGTCAGGCGGCACTTGACAAACAAATTTACAGCCATTTCAGACGCCTCCGTACTCTATGTAATCCCGAACAGCTTCAAAAATTCGACAGCCTTTTCCCGCAGGTAATTAAACGTATGACCAGCGGCGGACAAGGAAAAGCCCGTTCGGCTGATAGTAAGGAAAATAAATAAATTTGGCACGCAGGATTTTGCCGTTCACCGGCATCCAATTCTTAAATACTATACATGAAATCGAGAATTCTGGTTCTATGCCTTTCAATGTTTTCCCTATCGCTGGTAACAAACGCTCAGGGAAATTTTCAGCGCAGATCAATTGAGGAAAGAGTAAAGGAGGTGATGACGAAAATTACCCCGGCACTTGCGCTCACGGCCGAACAACAACCAAAGGCAGACAGTGCTTTTACACAATATTATCGAAGCATGCAGGCGCTGAGGGAAGGCATGCAACCAGGCAGCAGGCCCGATCGCTCGCAGTTTGAAAAACTGACGATCGAAAGAGATGAAAAACTAAAAGCGGTGCTAACGCCTGATCAGTACAAAAAATTTAAAGATGAAGTGGAAGAAACTCTGCGCCCGCAACGCGGGAACAGGCAATAGGGTGGTTTTATAATTGATACATTGAGC
>JAEZAY010000304.1 GCA_023427575.1 Bacteroidota bacterium
GATTTCTTCCGAGGCCCGGGGGGAATACACTTTACCCAGACACTAATGATTTTCACATTTGCATATTTGCAATGATGCCCTTCGTTTATGGGTTTGATACGAAAAGTCAATCAGTAATATTCATAACAAATGAATCGCTGAAATTCGGTTTGGCTCCGCATCGAATGATGGGTTGGTTTCTTTTAATGGTTTATTCTTCGTTGTACTCAGTAAATGATACCATGGGTTAATCGCCAATGGCGCCGCCTGCAGCGACCCAGGCACTGATCTTATCTCTGTCGGCCTGGCTTAACGGATCACGGGGTGGCTGCGGCATTTGATTGGCTGTTCCCGCGGCATCTACCGCACGGGCTTTTATCAGATCGTGATTGGCAGCAACAACACAATCATCGCCGAAGTTTTTGGAAGCAGCGGGATTTGTTCCGCTATGGCAGCCGGCAACGGCACAATTGGCGGCAACCACCGCTTTTACCGCTGTGAACAATGGTCCTGCCCCGGAAGCAACTGCGTTAATCGTAGCTGTTTGAGTGCATCCGGCACTGGTTCGAACGGTTACTGTATGATTGCCGGGAGCAATGCCATTAAATACATTGGAGCTTTGAAAACTGCCGTTATCAATACGAAAGCTAAGCCCGGCGCCGCCCGTAGCGTTCACCGTTATTATGCCCGTGGATGTACATGCATCAGGATTTTTAGTTAGGGTGGGGGTAACCGTTAGTGGATTAGCCAGACAGGGATCGGTGGGTTCATCCGAACCGCTTTTTGAACATGCGGCCAGCGATGCCCAGCATATAATAACCGCGCATGCCCCGGCATGGAGCCTGAAAGTGATTTTCATCCGTAAAATTTTTGAATGTTGTTTAAAAGAAGAAGCTTGCTACCTGTACAGCTTATACCTTAACGATAAATACGCCCCGTAACTATTCAGCTTTATGCTTCCGAAACCGAGACCCTTTGCAGGGATTTTTATATAAGGTTCCAGTTGCAGTGACCATTTTCTATTGATCGCCTGCTCTATTCCAACCGATGCATTGATCACGGAAAACAGTTGTACTTTATTGGTCTTATACGTTCTTTCCTGGCTTGCATATACTCCATTGTACGTATAATGGTAATCATAGGTTTCCTTGCGCATTAAATAAGTAGAAAGGCCCGTATTGGCGAAGACAGATGTTTTGGTTTTTCGCATCAGATCGTAACGCAGATTGAAGGGAATATCAAACATATAACAATCGCCGTTTACGGTACCAAGATTCACATTGTAGGTCCAGTAATCTTTTGGTGGCTTATAATCCCTGCCGGTAGCAGAATAGATTTTTCGCGTGTAAATAAAACCGGTGTTCAGCGACCATCGTTTTGTAAACCGGTAAGAGGCTATCGCTCCATAGTTGAAACCGGTTTCTTTAGTCCGGGTGGAACCAACATTGGTTTTATCCGGCGCCGCTACTATTCCAAGCTGGAATCCTTTTTCACTCTGAACCGGTTTCAATTTGGCGAGCGGGGTTGCAGGGAGGGGCTTCACCTCATTAAATACCTCGCGATAATGGATCGAATCGGGGTTAAGTAAGCTGGATGAATTTATAGGAGCAGCAATCGTTAATGGAATAAGGTACCGGTTATAGCTATGAGTCATTATCAATAAATCGCTACCGGAAATCCCTGGATCAGGGGCCGGACTTTTCGTAAAGTTTTTCGATTTGGCAGGGATTAAATCCGGGGTTGCCGGATTCGTAGTTCTAATTTTATTTTTATGACCGGGCCGGAAATGGTTATTATCAGAATCTCTTTCTGTCGTTAAAGCCGGTGGCTCAGAAGGGTTTTTACCAATTTCTGTTTTTTCAGTGTTTTCAGAATGAAATTCGGCATCATTGGCAGTTGGTGGTGTAGTTTCCGAGGGCAATGATTCCGGGTTGATGCCGGGTTTAAATTCCGGATTCAAAACCTTTTCAGCATTTGACTTTTCATTTATATCGGGGTGATTTGATTTTCGGTCTTTTGCAGTGGTTTGAGCGGAACCCGGGTCGCTGCCATTGGTATTTGGTAACAGAGAAGAAGGATTGTTCGGATTCCACAGAATTATCCCGCTTATGCCTGCGCCACCCGCAATAACGAAGAATAAAAGCAAAAACAGAAAGCGCCGCCTTTTCTGTTTTTCCATTAGCGGCATTTCCCTGTTCAGCTTTTCTTCAAGAACTTCCCAGCCCGATGTTTTTTGAGGTACATCAAACTGGTCGGAAGCATCTCTGCTAAGCCGGTCAAGTTCGTTATCAGAAAGGGGATACATATACGTTGAAATGCGATTTCGTTAACAATAGTTTTCTCAGGTTGTCCCGGGCTTTCGACAGATTCGATTTGGACGCACCGACGGAGATTCCAAGACTTTTTGAAATTTCCTCATGGGTGAGTCCTTCGATCACAAACAAATTAAATACGGTTCGGTAGGCCGGAGATAATGAACGAATGGCTTCTATGATTTCTTTATAGGCCAGCACATCAATTCCATTTGCGCCATTGTCTTCAATCTTTTCCGATTCGCTTGTAAGGACATGTCCGTTCAGGGAAGAATTTTTTTTCCGGAAATGATCAATACAGGTGTTCACTAAAATTCGTTTGAACCATCCTTTCAGAGCCAGTAAAATCTCCGGATGCCGGGTTTCGTCAAACTGTGCAATGCTCCTGAACAGTTTCACAAACCCTTCATTCATTATTTCTTCCGATTCTTCATTTTTATTGGTATAGCGATAACAGATTTTCAGCGCGAAAGAACGTAGCAGGTAATAGAGTTCCTTTTGGCTGTTCCGGTCATTTTTACCGCAGCCTGCTAATAAGAGACTTATTTTATCATTCTCTGTGAGCAAGGAATAAGGAAGTTTCAGCCCTGGATAAATTACAAAAATTTGTTCTCAATCTGGTTACGATCTTTTAAATCAAAAGGTTGCCTTGGTTTCATCTTTTTAGGGCCTAACCAGAGCGGGCAAGAACTCAGAACCCGAAGAGAAGCGAGGGGGGCGGGCTGGCAATCAGCGAAAGATCGGCATTGATGTAAAACTGAACCTGGACATGATTCTGCTGGGGCAAAATTCCAATCAACCGTAGTTGTTTAAGTTGACCCGCGCTGCTCATCCACTCGTTTACCGGCTGATTCAGCCTGGCCGATATGGCCTCCTTGTTCTGCTCAACCAGCGCGGCGATATCAAAGGCCGTCTGGGTCTTCAGTTCTTTCAAAATCTTTTTCCGGAAAAGTCCTTTGGCCATATTTACCAGTACATCGCGGCTTTCGAGAGCAAAATTTATGTCGGGCATGGTCAGTAACTGCGTGGCGGAATCCAGTACCGGTGTTCCCGAGAGATGAAGAACCCCGCTTTTATAACCTGAAAAGGCCAGGTCGATCATCATTTTCCCATTGTTATTTCCCGATACATTTACATTTTTAATGACCAGCGTTTTACCGTCAACATCAAAGGGTTTGTTCTGTAAACTGTCGTTCAGCAATCGGTTAAAGAATTCATAGCCATAAACCGCATTTACATAGGTGCTGAAACTGCCCGGAACATTCTCATTCCGTACCGGCGGCAAACCGGCATTGGTTACCAACTGAAGACTATCGGAAGAAAAAGCCGGATAACCGGTAAACCCAACCGAAAAGCGCAGGGTGTCGCCCGAATAATTAAACTTGCCCACCCGGTATTGGGAAGGATTTAAATTCAGAAAGCCATAATTACTCAGCGGCATCACAAGACCCTTGCCGGATCTCCAGGTTTGAAGCAGCGGATTATTGTTCAGGTCCTGAATAAACTGATCAAAGGTTTTTGTATACGACTCTACGGATGCGCGGATGCTGTCCATAATTTCTCCCGTCATATCTGTTTGAAGCAGGGTCATTTCACACTTGTCGATTGGATTTAATTTATCCAGCCAGGTGATTGTGCGAACCTGATGTGTGGGTAAAAGATCAAGCTGGGAATGAATGGTGAGATCTACGCGCCGCATGGATTCGTCGCCAAATCCGCATGAACCCGAAACCCAGGGTGAAATTTGCTTACCAAACGCACAAACCGTTTTACTGCCGGCAATCTGGTAGTTGCCTCGAAAGCGGATACTGACTTTATTGTTTACGCAGGCAAAGCTAAATGGCGAGCGTAGAAAGCGGTAACGGTACCGGAAATCGCAGGATGACTGAAAATAGGCTGGCCATTTGTCGGAGGTAAATTGCCGGGCAGTGCTGGAATCCATCCGGTTCAGAATGGGCTTCAGGTAGATCTTTATGGGAATATTGATTTCGGAAACAGGCAAATCGGCAAGCTTTCGCGGTGCATTTTCCGGCCTCGCCAGGTTTTTACCTCCTCCGCAGGCCTGCAGGAACAAGGCCGCTGTCAATACGTATATCGCCGGCCTGAAAAAAATAAAGTGTTGAATCAAGTGTTTCAGAATCTCAATTTAAAAACTAAAAAATATATTATAACGGCATTCAGCAACCGAATTTAATTTATGTTCCGGATTCAAAACCTTCATCTCGCAGAAGGACTTTTCCATCTGCTGCAGCGGTTGCCAGCTCGTCGCAGCGATTGTTGAATACATTATCGGCATGGCCACGCACCCATTTGAACCGGATCTGATGGTGTTGGGCAAGTTCAGCAAATCTGCGCCACAGATCGCTGTTCTTTTTACCGCCGGCAAAATTGGTGGCCAGCCATTTTTTCAGCCAGCCCTGTTCAACGGCTTTTACAACATACTGGCTGTCGGAATAAACGGTGATCCGCAAACCTGTTTTATTTAAAGCTTCCAGGGCGGCAATCACGGCCATCAGTTCCATCCGGTTGTTGGTTGTTTTGCGATAGCCGGCTGAAATCTCCTTTGCGCGATTCCCCCATTGAAGGATGGCGCCATAGCCGCCGGGGCCGGGATTTCCGCGCGATGCTCCATCTGTATAAATAACCAACTCCTTTAATTCCGTCGGTGCTTTTCCTTCCGTGCTCATACCTGTATTACTCCTGTTCTGAATGGTTCAATGTTCGCGTTTTGACTGGCCGCATGCAGGCATTCTGAAATGATCATCCGGGTATCAGCGGGATCAATAATGCCATCCACCCATAACCTGGCAGCAGCATAATAAGGCGAAGTCTGCAATTCGTACCGGTTTTTAATTTCATCCAGCAATAATTTTTCCTCTTCTGCACTTAATTCCTTTCCCTGTGATTTCATTGCTGCCACCTGGATCTGCATCAGCGTTTTGGCCGCCTGCTCGCCGCCCATGACGGCAATTTTTGCAGAAGGCCAGGCAAAAATAAATCTTGGATCATAAGCCTTGCCGCACATGGCATAATTTCCGGCTCCATAACTATTGCCAATGATAATAGTGATTTTTGGAACCACTGAATTGGCCACCGCATTTACCATCTTGGCACCGTCTTTAATAATGCCGGCATGTTCACTTCTCGACCCTACCATAAAGCCGGTAACATCCTGCAAAAACAGGAGGGGAATTTTTTTCTGATTGCAATTCATGATGAAACGAGCCGCTTTATCGGCACTGTCGTTATAAATAACGCCGCCCATCTGCATTTCGCCTTTACGGCTTTTTACGATTTTACGCTGATTGGCTACAATGCCGATCGCCCATCCGTCTATTCGCGCATACCCACAGAGGATGGTCTTGCCATAATCTTTTTTGAATTCTTCAAATTCCGAATTATCGGTAATCTGGCGGATGATCTCCAACATTTCATACGGTTTATTGCCATCGGCAGGCATTAGTCCGTAAATGGTTTCTTTTTTCTCAAGCGGAAATCTGGAATCGATGCGGTTGAATCCGGCCATTGGTGTAGCGCCCAGCTTGGAAACAAGATTTTTTATCTGATCCAGGCACTCTTGCTCGGTATCAAAGCGGTAATCGGCAATGCCCGAAATTTCGGTATGAGTAACTGCGCCGCCCAGGGTTTCGCTGTCAATATCTTCGCCAATGGCCGCTTTCACCAGGTAAGGACCTGCCAGGTAAATTGAACCGGCGCCATTCACCATCAGGGTTTCATCGCTCATAATGGGCAGGTAAGCGCCGCCTGCCACGCAGGCTCCCATAACCGCCGCTATTTGCGGAATGCCCATCGCGCTCATCCTTGCATTGTTGCGGAAGATCCGGCCAAAATGTTCCTTATCCGGAAATATCTCATCCTGCAGCGGCAGAAAAACGCCGGCACTGTCTACCAGATAAATAACGGGTAGATTATTTTCCATGGCGATTTCCTGCATCCGGAGATTTTTTTTCCCTGTGATCGGAAACCAGGCTCCGGCTTTCACCGTTTGATCGTTTGCAATGATCATACACTGGCGGCCACTGATATAACCCAAACCCGCCACTGTACCGCCGGCAGGGCAGCCGCCATATTCCTCATACATTTCCCAACCCGCCAGTGCTCCCAGTTCTATAAACGCTTTGTTTTTGTCAAGAAGATATTCAATCCTTTCGCGGGCGGTGAGCTTGTTTTTTTCTTTCTGCTTTGCAATGGCTTTTTTCCCTCCTCCCAGGTACAGTTTCTGCAGGCGCTGATTCAGCTTGCTAACAGAAAGTTTCATTTGATCTTCATTCCGGTTGAAGTCTAAATCCATACGGCAATCGTTTAAACTGCAAAATAAGCGGAATTACCAACTTGGGCTTTCCGGATTTTTGCTTTTAGATTTGATCATTCAACAGGGGGTTCAATGGTCCGAAAGAATACTGGTTTAATTTTTTTGCTGATTCTTACCATCGCTATAAAAATATTTTCACTGGATCCGGAAGCGGTTGAAAAATATTATAGCCAGGGACTTTATCTCTATATCTCCAGAATGCAGCGGTTTTTGCTGGGCTGGATTCCTTTCAGCTTTGGCGATCTTTTATATCTGATCGCGGGGATCTGGATGGTGATAAACCTTTCCCGGTTTGTATTCCGGCTGACGCGCCAGCGCTTCAACCGGCTCTATGTTTTTAAAACCATTCGCAAAACCCTGATGGTCCTGCTCATTATATATGCCTGGTTTAATATCTCCTGGGGATTGAATTATAACCGGATTGGGATTGCGGAAACCATGAAACTGGAAAAACGGGAAGATCATTCTAAGGAAGAACTGGCGGATCTTATGGTGCAGCTTTCCGGAAAACTGAACCTTCTCTATCCGGAGGCCCTGGAAAAACGCGATTCACTGAAAAGAAAACGCCATCTTTTCAAAGGATCTATCCAGTCCTATGAACATCTGGCCGTGATCGATCCCTCTTTTCAATATGAAATTCCATCCGTTAAGCCATCTGTCTACAGCTACCTTGGAAACTATCTCGGGTTCACCGGTTATTACAACCCTTTTACCGGCGAGGCGCAGGTAAACACCACCGTGCCGGTATATATTCAGCCCTTTACCACCTGTCATGAAATTGGTCACCAGCTTGGTTATGCGAAGGAAAGTGAAGCGAACCTGGCGGCATTTCTTTCAGCGCGGAATTCCACCAATGAAGCTTTCCGGTACTCCGTGTATTTTGATCTTTATTTATATGCCCGAAGTTATATGGGAAGAATGGATTCACTTCTTCTAAAGTCAATCGATTCAAGCCTTGCACCCGGAATTCGTTCGGATATCCGGTACATGCGGAACTTTTTCCTTTCGCACGCAAATCCGTTGGAAAGGCTGATAGACAGGTTATATTCTCAATATTTGAAAGCCAATGAACAGCCATCCGGACGAATCAGCTACAATGAAGTGATTCTGCTGCTGATGGCGTACAAAAGAAAATATGGCGAGATATGATGAAGGATCCGGAATCGGCGCCTGCTAAAATTTGTTCTTCCACATCATGCTTTCTACGGGTCTGTTGGGCTGGCCACTGTATTTAGCGTCTTTTTTCTGGTTGTACCGCACTTCAATATCGCCTTCCACCGGAAAATAAATCAGTTGCCCGATGGGCATTCCTTTATAAATCCGAACGGGCTGCTTAACCGAGATTTCCAGGGTCCAGTTGCCGCAAAATCCAACATCTCCTTTCCCTGCCGTAGCGTGAATATCAATTCCCAGTCGGCCGGTCGATGATTTTCCTTCCAGAAACGGAACATGGGCATGGGTTTCGGTATATTCCTGGGTTACGCCCAGGTAAAACACATGTGGCTGCAGTACAAACCCCTCGTCCGGAATTTCAAAATATTCGATCTGATTGTGTTTTTTGGCATCCAGTACTTCATCCTTATACTTTGCAAGCACATTGCCCAGGTGAACATCGTATGAATTGCTGCCAAGGCAGGACCTGTCGTAGGGTTCAATCTTAATTGTTTTCTTCTCTATTTCTTCCAAAATTCGCGTGTCCGACAAAATCATCTGTAGAAATCTTGTTTTTTGATATCCTTAAAATAAGTACTAAACTGCAATGTAAAAGCTAAATTGTAAACGTGCCGCTGTTTTATCAACATAATATCAACGAGAACACCCGCATCGGGCTGTGGAAGATCGAAGAGCCTGAACATTTTTTTTTGGAAAAGGTACCGGGCAATGAAGCGGTTACCCATCCTTACAAACGTTTACAGCATTTGGCTGGCAGATACCTGCTGCCGGTATTATATCCCGATTTTCCTTCCCGGGATATTTTGATCGCCGATACCCGTAAACCCTTTCTGCCGGATGAAAAGTATCATTTTTCGATTTCTCACTGTGGGAATTTTGCAGGCGCCATCGTTAGCTCGGTTCATCGGGTGGGTATGGATATAGAAATGATCTCGGTCAGGCTCCGAACCATTTCGCCCAAATTCGTTGATCTGGGTGAAAAATTTTTCCTGCAGGAATGGGAAACGATTCCTTCCATGCATCTTCAGCTAACCACTTTATTATGGAGCGCGAAGGAAGCCGTGTACAAATGGTATGGAAACGGAAAAATTGATTTCCGCGGCCATATTCAGCTAAAGGCCGTACCGGTTTTCCAGGCAAATGGTTGGATCAGGCTACAGTTTATGTTTATGAAAGAAGATCCCCGGCTGCTGGTGGTGCATGCCCGGGTTTTCGATAGCCTGGTGATGGCTTATCTGGTATCGGAAGGATAGAAATTTTCATATTCCAGGATCATTGCCTTCCGGGTAAAATGTATTTCCCCGGGCCTCGGAAGAAATCCGTTAAGAAAATTGAAACGGACGGCGTAAAATAAAAACAGTTGTTACCGAAGCCCGGAGATGATTTTTAGCTCGTAAGTCCTACTGGCGCTGGGTTATATTGATTCGCCGTGACTTGTTTTTATTTAGCCGGGAGTTTCAATTTTTAGGATTTATTCCGGAGCCCGATTTTTTTGCTCCACTTTTTTTCTAAAAAAAAGTGGAAGGGGTCATTTACAATGACTGCTCCTATTCACTATGGATAAAGGTTTCGGGTAAATGAGAAATTATTCCCCGGACAGGAATGATTCAAAAAACTGTTTCAAAAAGATCGATGCAACGTTTTTTCGTTCATTAACGGAAAATTCCGGCAATAAAAAAGGAGATGGTTTCCCATCCCCTTATTAAACCCCGCCCGATCTGATTTCGATGGCCCGGGCCAGGCCTATTTTCTAATTTTTTTGAAATAATTGTTTACCGTCCATTTGCCGATTTTTTCACCCATTTCAAGGCCTGCTTCACTGGAAAACCGAAAATGAATTCCGGCCATAACTCTTGAATCCGCATTTTCAGCCGAAGCTTCATAGAAACTGTGAAAGGTTCGGGAAGCGTCTACCGGAATTGCAC
>JAEZAY010000310.1 GCA_023427575.1 Bacteroidota bacterium
TCCCATGCCGATCACCAGACTTACCACTATCATTGTTACATCGAATAAATTCAGTTTGACCGGCTTCATGGAGGGAAGATAGAAATTTTCTGGAATTAGCAACGGCTGCCTGAATGATCGGGGCCGGGATGCAAATGGTATCGGTTAACTTAGCGGCATAAATCTTTTATGTTGTCAAGCCATGAAAAGAATCCCTGTTTTCCTTTTCCTTCTTATGCCTTCTATTTTTTCAAACGCCCAGATTTCGGAAAGCGGCGATTCCGTTGAGGTATTAAGGCAGGTGATTGTAAGAGCTTATGAAAACAACCGGCGGCTGATTGATGTACCCGTTCCTGTATCGGTGGTCAGTAAAGCAGACCTGGACCGGTTTTCGAATCTCAGTCTTTTACCGGCGATCAACATGAACCCGGGGATCCGGATGGAAGAACGTTCTCCTGGTAGCTACCGCCTTAATATCCGCGGCAGCTCCCTGCGCTCGCCGTTTGGAGTGAGGAATGTAAAGGTGTACTATAACGGGATCCCCTATACGGATCCGGGAGGAAATACTTTTTTAAACCAGCTTGGCTTTTACAACCTTCAGTCGGTGGAAGTGATAAAAGGACCGGGGGGCAGTTTATATGGTGCCGGAACCGGCGGGGTTTTACTACTGAACAGTGAGATGCGGTTATGGAATCCGGGCGTTTCCGTTGACTATAGCCGTGGCAGTTTTAATACGTCGAACCTAAACACCAGTTTGCGTTTCGGCAGCGGTAATTTTCAGAACACGGTCAGCTTTCAGCATTTGGAATCCGATGGATACCGTGATCATACCAATTCAAACCGGAAAGTGTTTACCTGGGATGTGGAGACGGCCATTACGGAGAAAGGAAAATTAAAGGCGCATCTATTATATGGGGATCTTTATTACCAAACCCCCGGCGCGTTAACGGCCGCTGAATATGCCGCCAACCCGCGGCAGGCAAGACCCCGGGCCGGGCAAAATCCGGGCTCGGCGGAAGCATTTGCCGCCATCCGGACAAAAATGTTCCTGGCGGGTTTCAGTTACGAATACAACTGGAACGAGCATTGGAAAAGCAGTACCTCGCTGTACGGCGCTTTTACCGAACTAAAAAATCCGGCGGTCAGGAATTATGAGCGAAGAACTGAACCCCATGCGGGCGGAAGAACCATCATTGCTTATAAAAACAAGCTCGGAAATTCGGTACTAAACCTGCATGCCGGCGCGGAATACCAGCAGGGTTTTGCAACGGTACGGGTGGCCGGCAACCGGATGGGGATGCCGGATACGGTTCAAACGGATGATGAGATCAACAACCGCCAGTATTTTTTCTTTGCGCAAGCCAATCTTGAATTATCCAAAGGCTGGATATTTTCGGCCGGTGCCAGCCTCAACCGCGCTGATATTTCTTTCTCACGCATTTCAGAAAGGCCGGTAACGGTTCAGCACCGCAACTACTCAAATGAGTTGGCGCCGCGTTTTTCAGTGCTGAAGAAGGTCTCCGAAAATGCATCACTCTACGGAAGCATTTCCAAAGGATTTTCGCCGCCTACAAATGCGGAACTGCTGCCATCCACTACCATATTAAACCTGGACCTGGAAGCAGAAGAAGGATGGAATTATGAGCTGGGATTTCGCGGATCGAAGTTCAGCGACCGATTGTATTTCGACTTAAGTATGTTTTTATTCAGACTTAAAAATACCATTGCCCAAAGAAGAGATGATGCCGGCGCCGATTATTTTGTAAATGCCGGATCCACGCGGCAACCGGGGTTGGAAGGATTTCTATCGTATCAGCTGATCCGCGATCCGTACGCATTTCTTAAAAAATCGGTTGTTCGTTTCAGTTATACCTATCATCATTTTCGCTATGGCGGCACACTTAAAATAGATGCCGATACCAATAATCTGGAAGGGAAAAAGCTGCCGAGTGTATCACCGCAGATCATCACAGCCGGAATAGACCTTGAAAGCAAACCCGGACTTTACCTGAACCTGAGCTGGTATTACAGTGATCCGATTCCGCTGAATGATTTGAATACGGCCTATGCCGGTTCTTTTCATCTTCTAACCGCCCGGCTTGGGTTTCGAAAAACGATGGGCCAACATTTGTCTGCCGATCTCTATGTTTCGGGTGATAACCTGCTGGATTCTGAATACAGCCTGGGCAATGATATCAATGCTTTTGGCGGAAGATATTATAACGCGGCTCCGGCCCGGAATTTCCTCAGCGGCATTTCATTAAAATACAGATTTTGAATTGAGTCGGGAGTCGGGAGTCTGGAGTCTGGAGTCGAATGAAAGTTCGGAGTTCGGAGTTCTGAGTTCTGAGTCAGGAGCAATTGTCCTTCATATCATGCTTTCCTTGCCTGCTTTTTGGAGGAAAATCTTTTTAGTTCGCAGTTTGGAACGAGACGGGAGTTTGTAGTAAATGCATCTCTTTTTCTGGCGCAGATATGCAGCAGAGCCATGTGCAGAGCGTATCTGTGACTTGGTTTCAACCGGCATCAGCCAATCCAAAAAACGTTAGTGTCCGGGTAAGATGTATTCCCCGGGCCTCGGAAAAAATCCGTTAGGAAAATTGAAACGGAAGGCAGGGTAATGTGCTAATGTGTGAATGTGCCAATGTGGAAATCTGATAATTTGATAGTGTGATAATGTGCGATTTGGCAAAATGAAACGGACGGCGTAAAATAAAAACAAGTGACATCTAAAGAATATTACTGTAAGGATTAGAATTTGCACATTAGCACATCATTGGTGTCCGGGTAAAATGTATTTCTCTGGGCCTCGGAAGAAATCCGTTAAGAAAATTGAAACGGACGGCGTAAAATAAAAACAGTTGTTACCGAAGCTCGGAGATGATCTTAAGCTCGTAAGTCCCACTGGCGCTGGGTTATATTTATTCGCTGTGACTTGTTTTTATTTAGCCGGAAGTTTCAATTTTTAGGATTTATTCCGGAGCCCGATTTTTTTGCTCCACTTTTTTTCTAAAAAAAAGTGGAAGGGGT
>JAEZAY010000346.1 GCA_023427575.1 Bacteroidota bacterium
GATGAATGGAGCGTGAAAGGGAGGGTTAATATCACCAGGCAGGTTCTTTTCGATCTCACACTTCGAAAAGGAGTGAACGAGTTAAGCAGTTCGAACCTGAAATTCGGCAACCGCAACTACCTGATCCGCCAGGAATCGCTGGAACCCAAATTAACCTTTACGAAAGGCTCTGTTTTTCGGGTCCAGTCGGGCTACCGCTTTGGAAATAAGAAAAATTCCATTGGAAGCATGGAAACGGCCATATCCCATTCAATCAATTCCGAGATCAAATACAATATCCTTCAAAGCAGTTCTATCCTGGGGAAGTTCACATTCAGCAATATAGATTTTAATTCAAGCGAACCTGTTCCCAACCCCAACACTACGGCTTCGTATATCCTATTGGATGGACTGGCACCGGGCCGGAATTTTTTGTGGACCCTCGACCTGACCAGAAGGCTTTCGAACAGTCTTGAAATGAATATTCAATATGAAGGCCGTAAGCCTGGTACAGGTCGGGTTGTGCATGTAGGTCGCGCGGCGATCCGGGCGATATTGTGAGTGAAAGGGGATTCGGGTTTAGGATTATTCGGTTTGGATAATAGTTTTCTATTTGCCTGAATAGCGACCAATTACCCCTTCCACTTTTTTTTAGAAAAAAAGTGGAGCAAAAAAATCGGGCTGCGGAATAAATCCTAAAAATTGAAACTTCCGGTTAAATAAAAATAACTCACAGCTACAGAATATAACCCAGCAGTAGTAGGACTTACGAGCTAAGAATCATTTCCCAACTGTGGTAGCAACTATTTTTATTTTACGCCGTGCGTTTCAATTTTCTTAACGGATTTCTTCCGAGGCCCATCGAATACATTTACCCGGACACCAATGATTTGACTTTGCACATTTTTTAATTATTACCGCCGTTCGTTTAACCGGACACTAATGCTTTAGGTTTAGCAATTGAACGTTTAAACTGACGCCATTTATTCAGGTGTTCGATTATTACAGAAATGGATAGCCCTATCTTTTACAGAGCAAACATCCGTTGGGTTACCGGATTTACAACAGATGAACAGACGATCTAAATAGCACAAAAAAAGGCCGGAAGCACTAAGTACTTCCGGCTTTTATCATAGAATATATAAACAAAAAGATTAAGAGAATAATCCGCCTTTTTTCAGTTCTTTCACCGCTTCACCGATCTTAAATCCATTGTGATAAATTTCAATTTTATAAGGACCGGTCTTGAATTCGCTGTTTTGTTTCCAGGCAAATTCAACATGTTTTTTCTTACCTGTTTCCACATCTACATTTACTTTAGCCGTAAATAGTTTTTCGCCTTCTTCACGTGTTGTAAAAGATCCTGATCCAAGCGCTTCCACAGCTACAGGCTTACCATCCGGATCTGTGATGGCAACAAAGATCTCTTCTGAACCAGTTTCAGCGATCCGGTTATCGACGTCAAAAGAGATGATCAGTTTGTCCACACGTTTAGCGGTAGATGTGATCTTTTCTTTACCTTTCTTTTCGTTGATCGGTGTAATCGCGATACCATATGCGTTTAAAGTCCGGGCAACACTAACGGTTTGCTCCAGGCCCTGCTTAACAATTTCAAGGGTGTCTTTCTGTGATTTGTACTGATCCCTTTCAACCGTTACCGCTGCCTTTTCAGTTGTCAGCGTTTCATTTTCGGAAGTTAAGCGCGCTACCTCCTGTTCAAGGCCATTCAGTTTGTCGTTTAATTCAGCAATCAGTGACTGCGCTTTTTTCCTTTCAGCTTCTGTCAGTTTTTGCTTTCTTAAAATATTGTTGATCTGGGATTTTAATTTAGAAATCTCGGAATTTCTTTCTGTTAATTTTCCTTCGATCTCGTTGTTGTAACCGGTCAGTGAATCCAGTCTTGACAATGCATCGTCAAAACTTTTCTGAAGTTCGTTTTTGGAAGAATCAACTGCCACATACTGTGTTTGCAGTTTGGTCATTTCCTGTTCGTTGTTGTTTTTATCCCAGAGAAAATAACCCCAGGTTCCCAATATACCGACTGCTAATAATCCAATGATCAGATTTTTAGAATCCCGTCTCGGTGGATTGTTTTGAGGAGAGGCGGATGGATAATTACTGGTACTCATATAGTGTGTTGTTTGTTGTGAAAAATGTTTTTAATATCTGAACATTCTTTGTTCCTGTTGCTATGCTTTGGCTAAAACCATGCCAGACCTATAAGATTCCAAAATGGGGAATTACGGTGTTTTATACCAGCCTTTGAACCATTAAACTACACAAAAAAGAACCATTTTGATTTATCTTGCCGCAATTAACGAAATGTTAGAATTATGTCGGCGGAAAAAATAATTGGTGCGTGGAAGAAGGGGCTCTATAAACCAGTGTACTGGCTTGAAGGCGATGAACCCTACTATATTGATAAGCTGGTAAATTTTGCCGAAAAACATATCCTTACGGAATCAGAAGCATCTTTTAACCTCACCGTATTTTATGGGAAGGATGCGCAATGGCCCGATGTAGTAAATGCCTGCATGCGGTATCCGATGTTCGGCGAAAAGCAGGTGGTTATCCTGAAAGAAGCGCAGCAGATGAAGGGCATCGATAAGCTGGAATCGTATATAGCCAGGCCCCTGAAGTCAACCTTGTTTATTGTTTCATACAAAGACGGAAAAGTAGATGGCAGAAGCAAGTTTTCAAAACTTCTGAAGGAAAAAGCAGAGCTTCTCACCACAAAAAAAATGTATGACAATCAATTACCCGAATGGGCCGCTGATATGGTGCGGTCGAAAGGATATGCTATCACGCCAAAAGCCGTGGCATTGATAGTGGATCATATTGGTAATGATCTGAACCGGATGGAGAATGAGATAGATAAGATTATGGTTAATCTGGGCGCCGGAACAACGATCACCGAAGATGATATCGAAAAATACGTAGGCATCAGTAAAGAGTACAATGTATTTGAATTGCAGAATGCTCTTGCCAGAAAAGACCTGGCCAAAGCAATTCGGATCATACAGTATTTTGAATCCAATCCAAAAGCGGCCCCAATCCAACTGATCCTTCCCACGCTTTACAATCTGTTCAGCAAAACCTATATGATTTTCGGCCAGAATTCAAGAGAAGAAAAGTCGGTGGCCACGGCGATTGGAGTGAGTGCTTTTTTTGTGAAAGATTATCTGACCGCTTCAAATATTTATGGATACGAAGGCATTGAACAGGCATTAATGCTTCTTCATCATTACAATTTAAAAACAGTGGGCATAAACAATTCCGGAACCCCGGATGCCTCATTATTAAAAGAGATGGTTGCTAAAATGATGTTGAATTAATCGGGACAGGCGCATAGTTTCTGAATCTGGAATTTACAATCACCTTATGTGATCAGTGATTAACCAAACCCAAAAATTCCCGGCTCCGGGCCTCATCCTTTTTCATTTGTTCTATCAGTTCATCCAATGAACCGAATTTAAGTTCCGGCCGGAGGTATTGAACAAGTTCAACCCGGATTTCCCGGTCATAGAGATCGCCTTTGAAGTCGAAGATATTTACTTCGATGGTGCGCTCCGAATCCTGAATAGTAGGCCTGATTCCAATGCTCATCATGCCACCCAGTTTATTATGGGCAAGGCTATCATCGCTTGCAGACACCCATACTGCATATACTCCATCGCCGGGAACCAGTTTCTGAGCGTCTTTCAGTGATAGGTTGATGGTTGGAAAACCAAGTTTTCTGCCCAACTGATTTCCTTTCACTACTATTCCGCTGAAGAAAAAGGAATATCCAAGTGCGTTGTTTGCAAGGGCAATATTTCCCTCGCGGATTGATTTGCGGATTTCGGTGGAGCTGACCGTATTGTTATCTATTATCTGCGCTGGAATTTCCTTCAGCCAAAAATGGTTTTGCGCGCTGTACTTTTCCATCAACCGGAAATCACCTTCCCGGCGGTTGCCAAAGCGATGATCGTAACCAATAATGACGGTATGCGGATGGAATCGCCGGATTAAAAATTCTTCCACATATTCGGTGGCCGGCATCGTCGAAAACGATTCAGTAAAAGGAACGATGACCATATGATCAATTCCATGTGAACGCAGCAGTTCAATTCTTTCCTCAATGGTACTTATCAGCCGGACCGGCTCCGCATTTTTAACCACGTTTCGCGGATGCGGATGAAACGTAATGATAATCGTTTCACCGCCGATTGCATCGGCTTCCTCCTGCAATTGCGAAATTATTTTCCGGTGGCCAAGATGTACCCCATCAAATGTTCCGATGGTAACAACTGCTTTTCTAAATTCCGGTAACTGTTCTGTGTACGTATGAACCTGCATAATTCGGGGTGCAAAGTAAAACAAAAAGATTTTTACCTTTTTGGGATTATTCTTATATGGCCACAGATCGCACTTTTCCTAAACAGCAAATCCGGAATTCAGTGGTGTCCGGGTAATAATTTTCTATTTACCTGAAACCTGTATCGACAGTAGGTTACGAGCAGTTTTCGTAAATGACCCCTTCCACTTTTTTTTAGAAAAAAAGTGGAGCAAAAAAATCGGGCTCCGGAATAAATCCTAAAAATTGAAACTCCCGGCTAAATAAAAACAAGTCACAGCGAATCAATATAGCCCAGCGCCAGTAGGACTTACAAGCTAAAGATCATCTCCTGGCTTCGGTA
>JAEZAY010000363.1 GCA_023427575.1 Bacteroidota bacterium
CCTCCCAGGCTGATCAAAAATTCGATGGATGCATCTAGGTCTTCGCCGGTTTGGAAAAGACTGATTTCCATGTCGAACTGAAAACTGTCTTTAATCGAATGATAAAATGGAAGGTAGATACAAAGCGAAAAGCCCTTACGGTGCAGCTCGTCAAATAATTGCTGTACATCTGCCTGCTGATCTTTGTCGAGACCCCTGCTATAGATTGCTACCTTCATTCAGCGTAAATTAATTATAAATCACCGGAGATCGGATTGGGGAGGCCTCCACAGAAATTCAGGATCAGAATTCATTCTTGAAATGTAAAAATAGTCCCTTTTGCCCTAACTGATTAAAGCTGTATTCAAAGCGTAAAATAAAATCGTAAAAGGTGACCAGGTCCAGTCCAAACCCTGCAGTGTACAACATTCTGTTAGAGAGCGAATTATCGGTAAAGACCCGGTTCATGCCATAACCCATATCCGCATATGTTTTTGCATAAATGGTAATGGGAATCTCATCGTGCGAGCGGGACTGAAGGAAGGTGGGGATGGAAAATTTCAGCAATTTTCTTCTCATGGTCTGGCGCACCAACAAGGCGGCTACCCCATCAATCACATAATTTTCGAGGCCCCGGAGATAAAGATCGCCATAGCCGAAAAGCTGGCTGTTATAAAAAGGCTGATCGAAAGGATAGCGGAAAATTCCATTTGCCTGTAAATGATAGTACGATTTTTTACCAATTTGCCAGCTTTGGATGTATTTAGCTCCCAGCTGCCACATATTGGTTTCCTTTGATATACCTCTTTTTGTAATCGAGGCTTCCCCCATCCAGCCGGTGAGCGGGTAAGGGATATAATCTACATGAAAATGGCTGATGGTGTAGCTGAGCTCGGGATAGGCCAGGCGGGTATTTCCGTCCCTGAAAAACTTTGGATTTAAAATCAGCACCTGGCTGTCTACCTCCAGGTTATTATAAGAGAGCCGCACCGAATGGAAGGTTCGGAGTGCCGGGCGGTACAGGTATTCCAGATTCAGATTCCACCGTTTAAATGCAGCGATACTATCGGTAAAACTTTGTTTATTTTGAAGGGTATTGTAATTTACTTCTTTGCTTGATGCATAGGTGAAACCCACTTTGTACCCGTGTTTCAGCGACTTATCGGCATAGGGCTGTTCATACTGGAACTGGAACTGTTTTGTATACCCTGTTATAAGCCATAACCGAAGCTTATCATTTCGTCCGGTAAAATTGTAATGGGTGAACTTAAATCCATAGTTCAGCCTGTCGGTGCCATATCCCTGCTGGGCCCACTGTGACAGGTTCCGGTCGATGGGTTTTAGGTAAGGAAGCGGAAAAATATACCAGCGTTCCTTTACCTGGATCGACACATCCACGGTATGGCCGCGGAAGGCCTTTAAAGCAACCACAGCCTCATTAAACAGGCGGGTATTCATCAGTTGCTGGTGTGCGATTTCAAAACCGTCTACTAATTCGGGCAGGCTGATTGAATCCCCTTCTTTAAAGGGCAGCTCTCTGGCAATAATGTAAGGTTTTGTTCTTTTGTTGCCCTCGATGTAAATTTTTCCGAGTTTAAAAGGCCTGTCTGGAACCGGTTCAGGCCGGATAGAATCGTTTAGCGAAGTGAGCGCGGGGCTTATATTCAGATTGGGTATTGAATCCTGTCCGTAAAATTGTGCTTTAACAGATATGCAACCACAGGAGATAGCAAATACGATTACGGATAAATATAGCTTCAACATCAACATGCGTGGCAAACAGCTCCTTTTACTAATCAGTTACTTTCCATCTAGATGTTTAGATAATTCATCAGATGGTCGTAGTTGTCTTTTAATTCGTTCTCGTACAATTCCTCGCCGAAATAGTATTTTACAACATACTCATAACGCTGGAAAGTTGCAACAATATCCGAGATTTCGAATTTATTAATCTTTATAGTAACAAAAAAAGCATTCAAATTATTATCCCAATAGCTATTTAACTGGGTAATTTGTGCATCATTTGTTTCCACGAGTTTGCTGATCTCGGCAAATGAAAAGTTCCGCTGATCCATTTCCAGCACGATAACGCCCCCCGGTTCGTTAGAGCCGGTAATTTTTCCCAGTTGTTTCAGAAGATCGGAAGCCAGAATGACCCCGCTGAAACCGTTATTCTTGTCGGTAACAGGGATCACCGAAAGATTGTAATCGCTCGAGATCTGAATAGAGGTGAGAATATGGGTATGGGGGAGAACCGAAACTTTTGAAAACTGGCCGCTAAGTTGGTGAAGCTCAATGGAATCGTCTACATTCATTAAGTCGTCTTCAAAGATAAGACCCATGTACTGATCTTCAGATACCACCGGGAGTTGGGTGATATGAAATTCCGACATCAAACCGATCGCCTGGTAAACAGGATCCTGCGGCTTTAATGTGGGGATAGAAGGAGATATCAGGTCTTTATTTAACAACAATGAACGTTTAAATTATTCACACCGAATTCCGGCAAATATTCTACTAAAAATATCCGGCCAATTTATTGTTTAGACGTTGTTTCTCAGGCTACCGCTGCAGGCTCACTCAATTTTGTCAAAAATTTGTGTAGAATCTTATTAAATTCTTCCGGCACTTCCATCATGGGCGCATGGCCGCATTTGTCAACAAAATGGAGTTCACTGTTAGGGATCAGGCGTTGAAATTCACGCCCGACGAATGGGGGTGTGATGCTGTCGTTATTGCCCCAGATCAGCAGGGTGGGTTGTTGGATCTGGCTTAGCTCTTCGCCCAGGTTATTGCGAATGGCGCTTTTTGCCAATGATATTATCTTAATGGCTTTCAGGCGGTTATTTACAATTTCATACACTTCATCCACCAGCTCTTTGGTGGCTGTATTGGGATCGTAAAAGGTGATTTCGGTCTTCTTGCGGATATACTCGTAATTTCCTCTTTTTGGGTAACTGTCGCCCATTCCATTCTCAAACAGGCCCGAACTGCCCGTTAATATCAGTGATTTGATTCTTTCGGGATGTTTGAGAATATGCATCAATGCCACATGACCACCCAGCGAATTCCCTAAAAGATGAATATTTTTAAAATCCCGGCTTTCTATAAAGCGATGCACAAATTTTTCCAGCCCTCCTACCGTAGTATGCAAAAGATCAAGTTCCAGCAGGGGCAGCATGGGAACAATCACCTTATTATGATTCCGGAAATACCGGATCAGTTCAGAAAAATTACTGAGGGCTCCAAACAACCCGTGCAATAAGATCAGGGGCTCACCTTCGCCCTCTTCAATAAATCTGAACTTATCCACTTGTTTGATCTCGTAATTCATCTGTTATTAAAGTTCATTCGTTCAATTAACCGCAAAATAATTGATTTACGGGAAAAAATGGCTCTGGCACCGGCAACAATAATTAAATCCTGTTTCCGTTTGCCTCCTGCCTCATCAATTGTAAAGCTCCCCGCCGCCCAATATAAAATAAAATTCATTGGGCCTTCATGATGTTTTTGTTTCGGCTTTCTTAGCCAGTTCCTCAAAGAACTGTTCCAGTTCCTTAAAACTATCCTGGAAAAACGGCAGAATTTTTCCGATTCCGTTTACAACATATGGTCCCACAGGTTCAATCCATGGGTAAACCCTGGATCCACTGAAAGCCGAGCCGGAAAGGATTTCCGCGCGGTTCAGGAGGAAGAGGATCACACTATAAATAACGGTGTAGATAAAAAGGTACATCAGAATTCCTGCAATCCGGTCGAAAA
Source organism: Bacteroidota bacterium (assembly GCA_023427575.1). Taxonomy (GTDB): domain Bacteria; phylum Bacteroidota; class Bacteroidia; order Chitinophagales; family Chitinophagaceae; genus Flavitalea. The sequence goes on from JAEZAY010000363.1 coordinate 3,742, forward strand.
CGCCCAGCATCAGGGCCTCGGCCGTTTTACGTAAAAGGGAAGCAAGAATCCTAACCAACAACACCACCACAATAAAGACAAGCAAAAATGAAAGAACCGGAATCCACTTTACATTAATGTTTACCGAATCGCCGAGCCAGATAGCCACCAGCGCCGACAGCTTCATTGCCGCCGCCAGCCCGATTACAAAAGCCAGCATTGAAAACAAACCGACAATAAATCCATTCCGGAAGCCCTTAAAAACTGCAAGAACCAGCAGGAACAGAAACAGGATATCTATCAGCATCGGCTTGAATTAATCGTGGCGGATCATTCCGGGATATATTCTTATTGCTTATTTCGCCTGGCTTAAAATTTCTCTTACCAGTGCGCTGATCGCTTTGCCATCGGCCTTTCCGCCCAGTTCTTTGGTTGCCAGGCCCATCACTTTGCCCATATCGGCGGGAGAACTTGCGCCGGCCCGTTCAATTATTTTTTGTACTTCCACCCGCAGGGCCGCCGCATCGAGCTGAGCGGGCAAAAACCGTTCAATGACTTCAATCTCTTCCTGCTCTTTAGCAGCCAGGTCTTCCCGGTTTTGCTGACGGAATATTTCGAGCGAATCGCGGCGCTGTTTCACCAGTTTCTGCAGGATCTTCATTTCCTCTTCCGGCTTCACTTCGCCCCCTGCACCTTCCGCCGTTTTCGCGTTGATGATCGCGGCTTTCACCGCTCTCAGGCTTCTTACCGTTTTTTCGTCTTTAGCCAGCATGGCGGTTTTAAGCTCCGCCATTATCTTTTGTTCGAGGTTCATATTCAGGCTTTATTTTCTTTTAATTGAATTTCTCTGAAGCGGGAATAAAAGCTTTGGGCGAATTTTTTCAATTCGTCCACCAGTTCGGGCTGATGAGTGGCCCGCTCAAAGGTATCGGCCATTGTCATCATGGTTTGATAATAGAAATCAGCCATTTCATCTATCATCATTTCTTTTGTCCAGAGATCAACCCTTAAGGCGGCCTTATCGGCGCCGTCCCAGAAAGAAAGCATCATTGCTTTGGCTTTTCGCTCTTCATCGGCAGTACTTTCCGTTGCACTCCACCTGATTTCCTCGGGCACCCGCGATTCGTCGAGTTTTACCTTTATCGTAATTGTTGATTCCATTGTTTTCTGATTGTTTTTAAAATATAATCGGCGTAAAAATACACCGAATCCCTGCGGGGCAAAAATGAATTAATAATTTGCAGGTTCCAACAGAGTTGCTGTCAGGGTAATAATTTTCCATTCACCAGAACGCTTATCAATAGTGAACTCGGATCCGTCATTGTAAATGACCCCTTCCACTTTTTTTTAGAAAAAAAGTGGAGCAAAAAAATCGGGCTCCGGAATAAATCCTAAAAATTGAAACTCCCGGCTAAATAAAAATAAGTCACAGCGAAAGAATATAACCCAGCAGTGGTAGGACTTACGAACTAAGAATCATTTCCGGGCTTTAGTAACAACTATTTTTATTTTACGCCGTTCGTTTCAATTTTCTTAACGGATTTCTTCCGAGGCCCGGGCGAATACATTTTACCCGGACACCAATGATTCGCACATTATCACATCATTGGTGTCCGGTTAATAATTTTCAATTTACCTGAAACCTGTATCAACAGTATGTTACGAGCCGTCATTGTAAATGACCCCTTCCACTTTTTTTTAGAAAAAAAGTGGAGCAAAAAAACCGGGCTC
>JAEZAY010000261.1 GCA_023427575.1 Bacteroidota bacterium
GCATAAACCTGGGAAGACAAGGTTCCTAGGAGGGCGGCTCTGGTACGACTCATTTACGAATTATGATCACTGATTTGATAAAACGGAAAACATCGCATTCACCGCCTTTTTGCCGATCTCCTTCCAGTTTAGGTACTGCTGATAGTGATTAAAAGCATCGAGACTCATCCTTCGGTAGGTTTGCGGACTGCTGATCAGTGAATTGATGGTATTGGCTGCCGATTCGGCAAAACTATCGAGGGGAAAACAAAAACCGGTCACGCCGTGATCCTCAATGGAAGTTAGTCCGCCAACTTTTGTTGTGAGAACCGGAAGGCCGAAAGAAGCCGCCTCGGAAAATACAACCGGCGTACATTCCGCCACCGAGGGAAGTATGAAGAAGCGGGCTGATACATACAGGTTTTTAAGCATTTCCTGTCCGGCAGCCTTGTGTTTGGAAATAAAGGAATAGTGTTCGATCCTTGGGTCTGACCGAAGCTTTTCAGGAATTGCACAGCCAACAACAACCAGCTTTACGGTATGTCCTTTTTTAGTAAGCGCCTCCACCGTGGCCATCGCGAGTTCACCGCCTTTTCGTTTCCAGTCGACCCCAACAAATAGAAGCCGGATTTCCGGATGGTTGACCCGCGCGGAGATAAATGCCGAAATATTGTATACGGTTGAATCGTGCTCAAGGTTTGATCCGAAAGGAAGTCGCTTTACTTTGGCGGGATCTGCATGATATTTCCGGATAGCACTGGAACGCCCCCATTCGGAAGAATAAAAGATAAGCGCGGCTTTATTGATAGAACGTTGTTCAGCGAGGTTGCCATTTTTTACGGTCCGGGAATCCAGTTCGAATCCTGAATTGTAAAAATCGCTGAGCGAATCAAAAGTGGCGTCTGTCCAGAATACTACGGGCTTTTGCGACCTTAAAAAAGAAACCGGCAATGATCCGGGGCTAAAAACAAGATCGTGATCGATATTTTTCAATTGCTTCTCGGCCATTGAAGCAACCGACCGCAGGTAAGAAGGATTTCTTTCGGCCTGTTGTTTCTTGCCGGTGATCAGGCTGCCGAACCTTTGCAGGTATTGTTTCAGGTAATTTTTTGGGGGGCTGCAATTCACAGGTATCACTTCCACGCCCTGGTCGGCAATACATTTGCGCATGTAATAGCCAAGGCCAGACCATTTGGTGATATCATCCGAATCATAAGTGGTCAGATATGCGATCTTCATGATAACAGATTACATGGGAGAAATACTGGCATATCTCCGCTCACCAAGGGCCTGATGAAGCATTGGATTTATCTTTTCAACATGACCTTTATGAACCTGGGCTGAAACAGAATATCCGAGCGAAGGAAGTATCAGGCGAACATAATTATACTGCACTTCGATCACCGTACCCTCTCTGGAGATCAATGGCCCATGTATGATCTTCACGTGATCATTTACGTTCACATCAATTTTTTCCAGGTTTACATTATAATGATCATCGAGAAAGTTTTTCAGGCTTTCGATTTCGGCATCCTGAATGATGGCCGGCTTGCCAAGCCAGTACACCAGGTTCAGAATTCCATCCGTGTCCCGGATCTCCGAATATTCTTCAGCGCCTGCATGTACAAAAACATAGGAACTGATCAGGGGTTCTTCAACAATCTTTTTTCTGTCTGCCCACTGACGAATCGTTTTATTCAGCGGACAATAGTTTTCAACCCTTTTGTTGGAAAGTAGCCTGCTCACCTTTTTTTCCCAACGGGGTTTGGTATAAACCGCCAGCCAATGTTTTTCGTGATTCATATGAAACAGTTAATTACTTTAGTCTTTATTAAACTTTCCACACATGACCCTGAGTTAAAAAAAAACAGCTAGGCTTTCACCTTTTTTAAAGGTTTGTTTTTTTCGTAATAGGCATATCCATACCCATATCCATAACCGAAATGATGCTTGCCAAACCCACGGGGCCGGATCCCGTTGAACAAAAGAGAAATATTATTAAGCTGATTGTTTTTATTGTTCTGATCGAGGCGCTGCAGGAATACCTTTGGCGTATAATTATGCCTGATCAGGTATAAGGTAATATCGCAATTGGAAGATACGATGTACGCGTCGGTGATTGCATTCACCGGAGCCGTATCCACGATAATATAATCAAAGATATCTTCGAGGTAAGTCAGCAATTCATTGATCTTCCCGTTTTCCAGCAGTTCCGATGGATGTACTTCCGTTGTCTTTCCGGCGGGCAGGATAAACAGGTTTTCAAAACCTTCCACTCTTTTAATGATCTCTTCGGGTTCATTCTCACCCATCAGGTATTCCGCAATTCCTTCTTTGGATGTAATATTCACATTGCGGCTGATGGAGGGGTTGGTAAGATCCAGTTCCAGAAGAACCGTCTTTTTGCCGGTAAGAGAAAAGGAGGCCGCCAGATTTAAGGCTACAAAACTTTTTCCTTCACCCGAAATGGAAGAGGTTACGAGGATCTTTTTCTTCGTAGTACCGTCCTTGTTCAGGGTCAGAGCCACCCTTAACTGACGGAGCTGTTCCGAAATAAAAGAACGGTTATTTTTCCGGATAACGATGGGATCATCACTTTTCTCGTAACTCAGCTCACCAATCACAGGATATGAAGTAACCTGTTCGATTTCATCCCTGAACAGAACCTTCGTACTGAATGATTCCTTTACCGTAATGGTTCCGATTCCAACAATGAATGGAAGAATGAATGCAACCATATAAATAACCCGGGGCTTGGGATTTACCGGCAATCCGCTGGCTTCCGCTTTATCCACTACCGTACTGTTGGCCAGCGTGGAGGCATAGGAAAGCGCCGATTCTTCCCTTTTCTGCAGCAGAAATGTATAAATATCGCTGATAATGTTTCGTTGGCGGGAAATATCAAGCAGCTCCACCTCTTTTTGCGGCATGGAACTTAGGGCAGTGGAATATGAACTATTTGTAGACAAAAGGTTCATTTTGCTGGCTTCCAGACTGGTACGCTGGCTGCGTAAATTTTCAATGATATTCGGCCTGATTTTCTGAATCTGATTCCGGAGTGAAACCATGGCCGCGGAATTTTCTGCTTCCGTGGTTTTCATTTTCTCATAATCCAGTTCCGCATGATATAAAAGCACTAAAAGCTGTAGTAAGGTGGGATCTTTAACGCCAAGGGTGGATGGAACGATCCCGGTCTTCTCCGATTTTGTATGAACATAATCTTCCACCTGGTCCAGAACGGCCAGCTGCATATTTATCTCGCTCACCTTCTGATCATTTTCACTTACATTTTTAAGAAAAAGTTCGCCCTGGGTGCTCAGGTTATATGCGCCGCGGCTCGCCTGATACCGGGAAAGTTTCTTCTCAACTGAATCGAGATCCCTGGCCACATTATTCAAACGCTGCTGCACAAAATCAAGGGTATTGGAAGCAAGCACGTTTTTATCATTTAAAAGATAATCATTGTAAACCTCCATTAGTTCGTTCAACACATGGATGGCGCGGGCAGGCACTTCATCTTCCAGTTCAAGCGTTAGAATGGTCGAGTTCTTACTGGCAGAAGAAACTTCCAGATTACCCTTAAACATATTGGCTACATCGCCGGGAGGCAAAAGCCGGAAAAAATAGGTTTTGCCGATATCCCCATTGTAATTCGGATTTGTTACAAACATCAGCGAATCGTTATTAAAAAGCACCCATCGGTCGAGCTGATAATTTTTACCATCAATATCTACCAGGTATTTTTCGCGGTCGAATGTAAAGGCGATATCGTCGCTGTATTTCAGCAGATCCGGTTCTTTCGCATAAACAGAAATGGGAGAAGAAAGATAGGCATAAGCAGGTGCTATATTCGTATTTTCAAAAACCGGCGCATACAAGCCCAGTGAATAAACCACCTGTTCGAGCAAGGCCTTGGAAGCAATCACTTCCTTTTCATTTTCCAGCACTTTTTTAGATCCGATCATGTTCAGAAAATCCGTGGCCTTTGAATCATCGGTTCCTTTACTTTCATCCTTGATCAGGATCCGGGAATAAGCTTTATATACTGGTGTTGTGTACCGGAGATATAGCCAGGCCCCCGTTAGCGACAACACGAGCAGCAATAAATAATACGGCCAGTACACACTGTGTTTAAGCCAGAACTGACCCAGATCGAGCCCGTTGCTGTTGTCGGTGTTTTTTGGAGTTACCTGCATATGGTTAAGTTATCTTGTCAAACGATCTACTACAATGGCCCCAAAGGAGAGGATGCTGAAAAAAACGGGAATCCAGAACCGGCTGTTGCTGGTACTTGCAACACGGGTGCTGTTTGGTTCAACATATATTACGTCATTGGATTTAAGATAGTAATAGGGTGAGGAAAGAAAATCCGGTGAGTTCAGGTCCAGTCTCTTGGTTAACTTCTTTCCTTCCTGTTCACGGATAAGCAATACATTGTTCCTTTTGGCATAAATGGTAAGGTCGCCGGCCATTCCGATTGCTTCCAGCAGGGAGATCTTTTCATTCGGTACATTTATAACTTTTGGTTCGGCCACCTCGCCCAAAACGGTCACCTTAAAATTCAGATGCCGGATTGTTACGATCGGATCGAGCAATAATTTCCGATCTAACAATTCCTTTGTAATCCAGTCTTCCAGT
>JAEZAY010000270.1 GCA_023427575.1 Bacteroidota bacterium
CACATTATCACATTATCAAATTATCACATTATCACATTCAACGATTGTGCAATAAGGGTTTCAGGTCTTTAAGCCGGATGTTTCTAAATTCGATCGGTTGACCTTCACTTTGTAAACCGATATAACCCTGGGTTAGCGGCGTGCCCGCCTTCCATCGGGTGCTGTCATGGCCCAGTACCACGCCGCCTCCAACAGAAGGTTTGCTATACTGAAGTACTGTGTCGCCATTGATGATATGTGTAATCAGTGAATCGCCCAGTACAATCAACTCGGCGCTTACCCATTCCTCTTTCGGATAGGTTTTTGAACGGGAGTTCAGGCAATGGCTGCCGTATGTCTTTCCTTCGTACACGATTTCGGTACCTGGTGAACACATATTTCCCGTTGGCCTTGGCTGACCATCGCCCAAACCGGCCAGGAACTGCATTTCCACTGAAATCGGCCAGTTCTGTTCCTTTAAGATGGTTTCGGGATCCTGGGAATGGAACATTACACCACTGTTTAATTCAGTATAGGACGGAGCACCTTCCTGCAATTCGCCGCTGAAACGATATTCCAGTTTCAAATGAAAATGCGAAAACGGGGTTTTGTAAAACAGATGGGCAAACTGATCATTAAAATGGCCATACTGATCGTACCGAACCTTTATCATTCCATCTTCCGCCCGAAATGTATTTCCAAAATTTACTCCGGGATCATGATGATGAATCTTGACAATCCAGTCTTCCAGATCCCTGCCATTAAACAGATCTTTAAAGCCCGTATTACCGCTAAGGCCCTTTTTCGGAGTACAGCCGGAAATCAGAAAGCATCCCAGGATGATGAACAATGAAAATGAATGTAAACGCAAAAAAAAAATTTAAGGTGGTAATAAAACGTTCAATTTAATCAGAAAGAAGGAAGGGGTAAAATCCACATGGGTCAAACATGCGGAATTCAGCGGAAAATCAACCAATATGTAAGTCATTGCTGTCCGGTTAAATGTATTCAGTGGGCCTCGGAAGAAATCCGTTAAGAAAATTGAAGCGGACGGCGTAAAATAAAAATAGTTGTTACCAAAGCCTGGAAATGTTCTTTAGCTTGTAACTCCTACTACTGCTGGGTTATATTCTTTAGCTGTGACTTATTTTTATTTAGCCGGGAGTTTCAATTTTTAGGATTTATTCCGGAGCCCGATTTTTTTGCTCCACTTTTTTTCTAAAAAAAAGTGGAAGGGGTTATTTACAATGATTGCTCCTAATTCACTATTGATAAAGGTTTCGCGTGAAATTATTACCCGGACAATAATGATATGTAAGTCTTAAATATTTTACAAAATGTAAGAAAAACTATACTTAATGTAAAACAAACATTACATTTGGTAAAAATTATTGTTTATGTTAGAGTCACTACTGCTTCCAAACCGGTTTAAGACGATCGGTTGGATTTTGCTGATCCCCGCCGCTATTGGCGGAATTATCATTGCCTTTTATGATTTCGATACAGGATGGATTCAGGGTACCATGCTATCCGTTATTTCGGAAGACATTTTTTCTATCAGCAACAACAAAACCGAATCGGGCCTTCAGTTTTTCCGTTTGATTCATGGCGATATCACCAATACCATTGCCGGATCCATGTTTATTGCCGGTGCGCTGATGGTTGGGTTTTCCCGTGAAAAAAAAGAAGATGAATTTATCTCGAAGCTTCGCCTCTCTTCTTTACTCTGGGCGGTTTGGGTTAATTATGTCTTATTGCTGCTGGCTTTTTTGTTTGTTTTCGGTACCGCTTTTCTGGATATAATGATCTATAACATGTTTACCGTGCTGATCATTTTTATCGTCCGCTTTAATTATATCCTGTATAAAAACAAAATGCTGAGTGATGAAAAATAATCTCAGGATAGAAAGAGCCATTCACAATCTTACTCAGGAAGAACTGGCCAATAAGGTTTCTGTTAGCCGCCAAACGATCAATGCGATGGAAGCCGGCAAATATGTTCCTTCCACAGTACTTGCCCTCAAAATTGCCAGAGTTTTTAATAAGCCGGTTGAAGAAATCTTTATCCTTGAAAAAACGGATTGACGGATTTTTTATCAAACTGCCAATCTCAGCGGCGATTAAGCCAAAAGCCCAGGTGAATTTGTCCCGCTGTTGTAAACTGTCCATGGTTTTTTCGGCTGATGCTTCCATTTAGTTCCGGGATGGAGGCCCTTGTTAACAGGTAGCCCAAACCCAGGTTCAGATCGAGGCTGAAGCGTTTTTGATAGTTACGCTGAAAACCCCATAATGCGCTAAAAACCTGAATGGCACGCCGGCTTGTTTCATCCAGATGCGAGTCAGATACCGGTAATGTAGAAAAGATGGTTTCAGAACCAAGCGCCAGGTAATTCATGCTGTTTCGGTCAATAAATTTTCCTTTATCGCTGCGCTTGCGTGCATTATAGTAGTGCCTGTACTGAATCCCAAGGGCAGGGTCAAAATGGATCTCCGATAAAAATCCCATTGAACTTGAATAGCCGAGTGATAAACTGGTTGCTAAAAAAGCATGACCATACAAGGTTTGATTTTTGCCAATTGCTTTTTCATAGCTGAGTCCGGGACTAAAAAAAGTAAGTTTGGTAACATCGCTTACATTTTTAGCGTTTTCTTCCTGCGAATACAAACAGAGCGTGGGTAGAATCAGAATCAGGCTTAGGGTTAAAATTGATTTCATTTTAAAATTAAAAGATTCATTTTGGTGTTGAATGAGGAAACGGGCTGCTATATACAACCAATTCCAGAATAAAAAAACCGCTCTTATTTGAGCGGTTTGAATTCAGTCTAATGATTCTGTATAACGTTTGAACCGGTTCAGAATTGCCTGCCAGCCCTCGCGCTGCATCTCCACCGGATTGCTTGCTTCCGGATCAAATGTTTGGATTACCCGGGTTTGATTGTCTCCCAGGTCCTGAAAATTAGCTTCCACTTTTCGATCATCGGGCATGGTATAAGCGATCTTTTTATATGGATCCACTTCTGTATAAACACCTTCAAACTCAAAACTAAAGCTGCCATCTTTTGCCGCCATGGTTGTTCTAAACCTGCCGCCCGTTTGTAAATCGTTGTCGGCGTAGGGCGCATGCCAATCATCGGACGCGCTGCACCATTGCGTAATATGTTCCGGGGCGCCCCAAACTTTCCAAACGGTTTCTACCGGTGCCTGGATATCTGCCTGGATGGTGATGGGCTCTTTGTTGTTTGTCGCCATATATGTTTTATTAAGTGATGAAGATTGAGTACCGTAAAGCAGCAGGGTAGGATGAGACGAACAAATTTAAGGATCGGATTTTAACCGGAATGATTTTGCTTTTCCCGGCTTGATTACCTGATGGGAGCTATGAAAATTCAAAACCCTTTATTATTTTAGCCCGTGAAAATCAGCTCCCTAAATTCCGTTTATGAAAACATTACTTCTTCAATCCGTGCTTATAATGGGCATGGCAGGTTTTTCTACCTGTGCGCAAATAAATCAACCGGCTCCTGTAAACCAGGCAGAAGTTCAAACTAATCAGAATTCCGATGAAGCCAATCCAGCAGTGGTTCAGACCCCGGAACCGCAAGCCCGGGATCAAAAAGCCCTGGATGGCAAATATGGATGTACCGCATCCAAATACAGGAACGGCGAATACG
>JAEZAY010000278.1 GCA_023427575.1 Bacteroidota bacterium
TCTTTTGGTCGAAAGCCTAAAAATAGGCTCTTCAAATCAAACAACAAGAGCTGTGGTTGTTGTTATTTTCAAAACATTACTGTCCTGGTAATCATTTGCCATTTTTGCGATATTAAATGACTGCTCCTAATACACTATTGATAAAGGTTTCGGATGAATGGAAAATTTTAACCGGCCACCAATGATTTGCACATTTTCACATTATCACATTTTCTCTGCCGTCCGTTTCAATTTTCTTAACGGATTTCTTCCGAGGCCCGGGGCAATACATTTTACCCGGACACCACTGATTATCACATTATCAAATTATCAAATTATCGCATTTCCACATTGGCACATTATCCCTGCCCTCCGTTTCTATTTTGTATTCCTGTCGATCATGGCGCTGGTAATTTCATATTCATCGTAGGTATTAACATTCCGGAGCGATTGGGGATCGGGCGCCTGAAGCAAATGAATGGGATTATTGCGGAGTACTTTTCGGGGACAGGAATAGCCCATCGAAAGAAACCACAACAGCGTTGGATATGATTTGGGCTCCCAAATAGCTATCAGGGGCTCGGGCAAATGATCCGTGGGACTTTCAAAGCTGGTTGCCATCCATTTGCTCTCCCTGTTTTGAACCAGGTGCTGAATGGTTCGATCGTCGATCAAAGGCAGATCGCAGGCAAGTACCAGCCAGGCCTTGTCGGGATCGGAACGAAAGGCGGAAAGTATTGCCCCATAAGGTCCTAAATCGGTAAATGTGTCTTTCAGGATCTTATATGAAGAATCGATTTCCTTTTCCTGCTCCGGCCGACAGGAGATATATACACCGGCGCAGTGCTTCTTAAGCAGGTCAGCGAGATAATATTGCTGTTCCTTACCATGCCATTGAATGGATCCTTTTGGAAATCCCATCCGCATGCTTTTTCCACCGGCAAGTACAAGTCCGTTGAGAACCGGTCTGGCTGCTTTCAGTTTTTCCGAAAAAAATGCAATAATACCGGTCGTATCATTTATTCGCAACACCGGGACAAAGTTCCAGTTTGGAATAAAGTCTTTTAGAAAATCGTAAGGTTCATTTTCTTCTTCGTCAAGAATAAATAATTGAACATCGGTGAGCAGCGCCAATTTATTCTGTAAAGATTTTTTTTTCTTCTCACTGATCACCACCACCTGTGCCCGGGCATTGTGGTGGTTGCCATTTACCAATACCAGATCAACGTTGGCGAATTCTTTTCGCATCCGGAATGAATCCAGATTGTCGGCATTAAAGAACTGATGATGATTCCCTTCAAAAGAACATTGTAAGGATGCCCCGGCTTTTAAATACGCGGGTAAAGGTGGGTTCGCCTCATAAGCCCGATGGTTTGTGTCTACATAGGCGCAATTATACCTATCGGAAAGTCCACCGATAATCGAGGCCGATAAATTTTGAATCAATGCGCATTCCGCTCCAATGATTGCCCATTCATTGCGACTGAAATTGCCAATGGAAGGCCGCGCAAGCGGCGGGTGTTTTTTATGATCGCCGGAAATCATTTTTACCTCCTGATTTCGCCATCAGTTTTGTTTCTTTTATAATGATATCGTGACTGATTGCTTTACACATATCGTATACCGTTAGTGCGGCCACCGACGCGCCCACCATGGCTTCCATTTCTATTCCCGTTCTTGCGCTGACGCTCGCTGTACAATCAATTATCATTTCATTGTCGTGAAAAGAAAAATGAATCTCGCAATTATCCAGTCCAAGGGGATGACATAAAGGTATCAGTTCCCCGGTTTTTTTAGCAGCCATAATTCCGGCGATGATGGCGGTTTGAACAACCGCGCCTTTTTTGGTTTGTATCTCGCCATCTATCAGTTTGTCTTTTAATTCCGGGGGCATTACCACAATGGAACGGGCAGTGGCGATTCGCTTTGTAATTTTTTTATCGCCAACATCCACCATATTTGCCAGACCCTGTTCATTGAGATGTGAAAAATCTTTCATTGTATTGTTGTAGGATTAGAACTTCCAGACCCTGTAAATTTCTCCTTTGCTAAAGTTAGACTGTTCAAGGGGAAGTTCAATAAATGCATTCGCGTTTATAAGGTGAACAAAATCGCCGGAGCCATTGTCCTTAACAGGAACAGCCATTAATTGAGCCCTGGCATCAAAGCTTAGTTTTACCTGTGCAAAGTACTGCAGTTCCGGTTTAAATTCCATGTCTTCCGCCAATGCTGCGAAGAGCTCCTCCTGGTTATTGATAGCCAGGCATTTTTTCAACCATGGAATAATATACCGGTGCAAACACATGAAGCCCGAAACCGGGTTTCCCGGCAGCGCAAACAGGGTGCACTTATTTTTATAGGTTCCAAACCAGAAAGGTTTACCGGGTCTTTGTTTTACTTTATGAAAAAGATTGGTGACTGAAAGTTTGTTAAGAACTGCAGGGATATGATCAAATTTACCCATCGATACTCCACCCGATAATATTATCAGCTCGTAACCTTCAATAGCATTTTTAAGTTCTGTCTCTATAATAGAAACATCATCCGGAAGATGAATCATTTCGGCCTCGATGCGGAATTTCCGCAGGGCAGCCTGAATTGTATAATTATTGGAACGACGAATCTGATAGGGGTTAGGAACTTCATCAATTTCTACCAGTTCATCCCCCGAAGAAACGATCAGCGTACGTGGTAATTTTTTTACCGGCAGGCTGCTTCTGCCGGTAGCCGCTGCCATATTTATTACCACGGGGTCAATAACTGCTCCCGCCTTCAACACCAGCTTATTTTTTAAGCTATCGGATCCCTGCCGGTGAATGGACTGCCCTCTGTTTACCATATCCGCAAAAACGCTGGCAATTCCATTGCTGATCTGAAGATCCTCATAACGGATAACTGTATCCGTAGATTCCGGCAGGGCCGCCCCGGTCATGATCTCAACGCATTCGTTGGGGGCATCAATCTCCATTGGAAGATCACCTGCCGCCTGTATGCCTTTTATTTTGAATTCCCGGATGCCTTTTTCAAATCCTTCAAATGAAATGGCGATCCCGTCCATGGTAACGCGATTATACGGAGGCAGATCTCTGTCGGCATATAAATCTTCAGCCAGTACATAACCCAATGCATCTGCCAGCGGAACGAGCGCTGTTCCATAACTTTTAATGGTGCCCGAAATGATTTTTTCTGCTTCTGATACTGTGACCATTTTATTTTATTAAATGGCATGAATGCGTAAGATCATCCGCCGATAGTAGCCATCGATTCATGCACCGGATTTTCTTTCCGGGCTGCTTCAGCTTCCCATCCGTCGAGCGGCCTTTCCTGAAAAGTCTGCATCAGTACTCTTTCAATCTGTTCATTGCCAGAACCGTTGCGAAGCAATTGCTTCAGATCAAGCACGCCCGCATCGTATAAACAGGTTTTTAGAATGCCATCGGGAGTAATCCGAAGCCGGTTGCAGGTTCCGCAAAAAGTTCGCGTATAGGCAGCAATGATCCCCGTGCTTCCCATAAACCCGGGAATCTGGTAATTGTATGAAGTGGAAAAAGGCGGATCCTCAATTTTCTGAATCTGCGGATAAAATTCTTTGATCTTTTCCAGGATCCTGATATGATTCCACTGGTGATCCACTGCAATATGATCCTTGCCATTAAACGGCATCTCTTCAATGAAGCGTACGCTCACCGGAAGTTTATGCGACAAGCCCAGGAGTGGAATAATATCATCGGTATTCTTCCCACTCATTACAACCGCATTGATCTTTACATCAATGCCGGATATCAGCAATTCATCCAGGGTTTTTAATACATTGGACAATTCATCTCTGCGGGTAATGGAAAAAAAACGTTTAGAGTCGAGCGTATCAAGACTTAGGTTTACGGATTTGATACCAAGATTTTTTAATTCGGGAACGTAGGGCGCTGCCAGAACGCCATTGGTTGTAATAGTAAGTTCTTCCAGTTTATCCAGTTTTGATAAAGCTGTGAGCAGGCTGATCAGGTCTTTTCTTACGAAGGGTTCGCCACCGGTAATCCGGATTTTACGGATCCCCATTTCAACCAGAATGGATGAAAGCCGGATCAGTTCCTCATACGAAAGAATTTCTGTCCGGTTAAGCCAGTTTAATCCATGTTCCGGCATGCAATAAGTGCAGCGCAGGTTACAGCGATCAGTCACCGCAATGCGCGCATAATTTACAATTCGTCCATGATTATCTCTGATCACTGTATCATTTTAATTCCCATAAATGGTTCCCTGTCTTAATCTTAGTGACATGCCCTCTCTTCCGGCAAAGCTCGATTTAATTTCGGCTATTATTGAAATAGCAATCTCCTCCGGCGTGGCGGCGCCAATATCAAGGCCCGCGGGAGAATAGATCCGGCTCATCTGCTCAGCGCTTAAAGGCCTCCCTTCTTCCTCCAGCGTTCGGAACATTTTTTCGCTTCGTTTCCGCGGACCCAGCAAGCCAAGATACGGAGCTCTGGAATGAATGAGGCTTTGCAAATTGTTATAATCCGTATTATAGTCGTGCGCCATCAGGATGATAGCCGTGAACGCATCGATAATCGGTTGCTCCTGCAACTTATTATTCAATACATGATCGGCAACCTGGAAAAGATTTTTACCTGCTTTGGAAGTATTGGTAACCAGGGTTACGAGCCAGCCAACTTCTTTGGCGGTTTTTGCCATCGCATAGATATCATGATTGCTGCCATAAATAATAAGATGAATGGCCGGCGAGATGATTTCAATAAAAATCCGGATCCGGTTAATTTCGTCTTCATAGTCGACTGTTTCGGAACTACCGGCTTCCAGTGTTTTTTTAATATCCTTTAATAAAACGGGTTTTACTGCATCAGAAATGAAAGGAGGTAAAAATGTGTTTTCATCTTCGTATAAATACATTGCTCCTAATGCTTCCGGAATTTGATCCGATTTGGTAATGGTGATCAGAACCCGGGGTTCCCTGGTATTTCTGACCCGCTCGAGAAAGGCAAGCTGATGCTGGCTGTTAGCATATGTTTGCAGCGGTGTGAACAATACATCGATGATTCCGTTGCATCCAAGTCCTACGCCTATTTCATGGCCATCGTTCTGCGATGTATCGTAGGTGATCAGGGAAGATTTATCAAGGGCGATGGCCTTTTGCGCACGGCGTAAGGCATCGCCTTCCAGACATCCGCCACTGATGCCGCCAAGGTAGGTTCCATCATCCAGCACCAGCATGCGGGCGCCAGTTCTGCGGTAAGAAGATCCCTCCACCCTCACAACTGTTGCGATGGCTGCTTTGGTAGCGGCAGGATCAACCGTTTTCCAGGCATCCACTATCGCATTTATCTCTTTCATGTTCGTAATATAATTTACAACATTCATAAGACCTGTTTTAATTTATTTTGATTTTGTTGATTGTTTTTATATCTTAATAATTGATTATTCTTTCCATATTTCTTCCTTTTTTTAGTCCCGCCCTTTAAAACTCCGGCTTACAAGTATGCAGTTAAACGGCAAACAGGAATTGAATGCTACGGCTTCGGTTATCTGGAAAATTCTTCTGGATCCCGAGTCCCTTGCCCGCGTTTTGCCCGGCGTTAAAAGTTTGGAACGAAGCGGAGAGAATTTATTCCGCTCTGTATTTAAGATCAGTATTGGCCCGGTAAGCGGTTCTTTCGCCGGAACGCTTATGATGGAAGATATGGTGGAAGAACAATCCGCGTTGATCAAAATGCAGCAGGACAGTTCCATCGGAAAAGTTCGCGCCGAAGTAAAGTTGGAATTATTACCCATCGACGATCGTAGAACCGAATTGAAATTTGATGGCCATGCGAAAATCTCGGGCATGCTTGCCAGCATCGGGCAACGGATCATTCAAACCGTGGCTTCCACGCTTACAAAGGAATTTTTTGTGAACATGGAAAAAGAGCTGGCTGATTCAAAAACGGTAAAATAAGGCCTCGCCTTACTATATCCCTCACTCTGTATTGAAAACGTTTCGGTTGTTCATTCCCTGATTATTCATCTTAAACTCTGGGCGTATGGAAATTCATGTAAACGTGAATGGTAAGCGATTTACAAGTGATGTTGAACCGCGGCTTTTGCTGGTACATTATCTCCGTGATTCACTTCGTTTAACCGGCACACATATTGGCTGCGACACCAGCAGTTGCGGTTCCTGTACCATTCTTGTAAATGGAA
Organism: Bacteroidota bacterium; assembly: GCA_023427575.1. GTDB lineage: Bacteria > Bacteroidota > Bacteroidia > Chitinophagales > Chitinophagaceae > Flavitalea. Next base: position 6,175 of record JAEZAY010000278.1, read on the forward strand.
AGGCAACCAAAAGCTGTACGTTACTGGCCGTGCAGGCTGATGGTGCTGAAATTCAAACCATCGAAGGAATTGCCAATGGCAAGCTGCACCCGGTGCAGGAAAGTTTTCGCGAAATGCACGGACTTCAATGTGGATTCTGCACGCCCGGAATGGTAATGACGGCGCTGGATATTCTGCAGCAGAATCCAGATCCCACCGAAAAGGAGATCCGTTACAACCTGGATGGAAATTTCTGCCGCTGTACCGGCTATCAAAATATTGTAAAATCCATTCAGCTTGCCGCTGAAAAAATGAAAGAGGAGGTGTTGTTATGAGCAATACAAATGGAAAAATCGGAACTTCTCCCAAAAGGGTTGAAGACAAACGTTTTTTAACAGGGGCCGGGCGATTTACAGATGATATCACGCTTCCCAATCAGGCTTATGCTGTCTTTCTTCGCAGCCCCTACGCGCATGCGAAGATAATTGCGATCAGGACAGAAGAGGCCATGGAAGCAGAAGGTGTTATTGCTGTATTTACCGGTGCCGATGTAGCGCATATCAATGGACTTCCCTGCGGATGGCAGGTGAACTTTAAAAATGGCGACCAGATGAAGGAGCCAAAACATCCGTTGATGGTTGCCGATAAGGCAAGGCATGTAGGCGATGCGGTGGCGATGGTGATCGCTGAAACCCGAAACCAGGCCTGGGATGCCATGGAACTGATAGAAGTGGAGTATGAAGAACTGGAAGCGGTAGTAAGCGCCGTAGATGCTTTAAAAGAAGGGGCGCCCATGGTGCATGAAGACGTACAAAACAATCTCAGTTTCGACTGGCAGATTGGTAACCCCCGTTCGGAAGTGGATGCGGCGATGGAAGAAGCAAAACATATTACCACCCTTGAGTTTGTAAACCAGCGCCTGATCCCCAATGCGATTGAACCCCGGTCTTATATCGGATCGTACGATCCCGCCTACGATAAGTATACGTTATATACCAGCACGCAAAATCCGCATCTGATCCGCCTGCTGATGTGCGCCTTTGTGTTGGGTATCCCAGAGCATAAAGTGCGGGTAGTGGGTCCGGATGTGGGTGGCGGTTTTGGTAGCAAGGCTTTTCATTATGCGGAAGAAGCGCTGGTAACCTGGGCAGCTCAAAAGCTGGGTCGCCCGGTGAAGTGGACGGCCGAAAGAAGGGAAAGCTTCCAGGTAGATGCCCATGGCCGCGATCATACCACAAAGGCGGAAATGGGCTTTGATGCGGAAGGAAAGATCCTGGCCTTGCGGATTTCCACCGTTGCCAATCTGGGCGCCTATCTTTCCACTTTCGCTTCCTGTGTACCTACTTATCTGCATGGTACTTTGCTGCAGGGATTATACACTACCCCAAAAATAAATCTCGACCTCAAAGCGGTTTTCACAAATACAACCCCGGTAGATGCTTACCGGGGTGCGGGCCGGCCCGAGGCAACTTACCTGCTGGAGCGTCTCCTTGATCTGGCTGCCCTCGAAATGGGAATGAACCCGGCAGAATTGCGTTTCAAAAATTTTATACCTCCTTTCGATGGAACCAGTCAGCCCGGCTATATGACCCAGGTGGCGCTGCAATACGACAGTGGCAACTATGAAGGTGTTTTAAATAAAGGGCTTGAATTGCTGGGTTATGAAGATTTCCGCAGGCAGCAAAAGGAATCAGCGCAGAATGGAAAACTTTTGGGTTTGGGCTTTTCAACATATATCGAGGCATGCGGGCTTGCCCCTTCTGCGATTGCGGGTGCATTGGGTGCCAGGGCTGGATTTTACGAGGTGGGGCAGGTTAGGGTTCAGCCTACCGGCAAGGTGAGTGTGTATACAGGTGCCCATTCACATGGGCAGGGTCATGAAACAACTTTTGCGCAGGTTGTGGCCGACCGGCTTGGAATCGCAATGGAAGATGTAGAAATTGTTCATGGCGACAGCGACTCGATGGCTTTCGGATTAGGAACTTATGGTTCGAGAAGCCTGGCAGTGGGCGGATCCGCCATTGTAAAAAGCATTGAAAAAATCATAGAAAAAGGAAAAAAGATCGCGGCTCATACCCTGGAAGCAAATCCCGATGATATTGAATTTGACAAAGGCAGTTTTACGGTAAAGGGAACCGATAAATCACTGCCTTTTGGCCAGATCGCCTTCACCGCTTATGTGCCGCATGTATATCCCCAGGATCTCGAACCCGGGCTGGACTTCAGCAGTTTTTATGATCCGGGCAATTTCACCTATCCTTTTGGCTGCCATATTGCGGTGGTTGAAGTTGACAGGGAAACCGGCCAGGTTAACCTGAAACGGTTTATTGCTG
>JAEZAY010000011.1 GCA_023427575.1 Bacteroidota bacterium
GGCCGATACCACCGCCATTCAGTATACCTGGTTTGTGGGGGGAAGCCAGCAATCGAATTCCCGTGATATCTCAATTGTCGCTGCGCAGTCGGGCGATATACCCATCCGCCTCGACACCCGGATTGCAGCCGGTTGTTCAGCCACTGTAACCAGCAATGTTTTTGCGGTTCCGCCGCCCGGAATTCAATTCGGACCCGATCCAACGATCTCTTCCGGAACCGGGATTGAAATGCCGGTTACCTATACCGGGCCGATTGTTAATTACAATTGGACGCCGGCAACGGGACTGGATTGCGCTAACTGCCCGGTTCCCTTTGCGAAGCCGGGTTCTACCACCCAATACCAGTTACGGGTTCAGGATTCCTATGGCTGTGTCAGCACCGATACAATTACCATTTTTGTAGTTTGCAGCAATCAAAACCTTTTTGTACCGAATACTTTTTCACCCAACAACGACGGGCGGAACGATCGTTTCTACCCCCGGGGAAGCGGGCTGATCAGGATTAAATCGTTCCGGATCTTTAACCGCTGGGGAGAAACGGTATATGAGAAAATAAACTTCAGTGCAAATCAGGCATCCGATGGCTGGGATGGATTTTATAAAGGAAAAGTGGCCGATTCGGATGTGTACATCTATACGATGGATGTAGTTTGCGAAAACGGTGAAACCTTTTCGCATAAAGGAAACGTGATGTTGTTAAAATAGGAAGCATGATTGCGAAATCAGAAGTTGTTTGCAGCGATCCATTCAGATTATTACTCTACTAAAAAAATAAATGTGGCAGCGAAAATAGTGGTCATACCGGGAAAAAGGCTGGGCTTGATAGCCGGCTGTTTACTATCTGGTCTGATTTCGTTTGGGCAGGATATTCATCTCTCGCAATTTTTTGAAGCACCTCTTTTGCGAAATCCGTCTCTGGCCGGAATCTATACCGGCGATGTAAGGGTGCAGGGCGTTTACCGCGATCAATGGAACAGTGTAACCAATGCTTACCGAACCGGCTCCTTCAATGCCGAATACAAAATGCCGGTAGGTAAAGGGGATGATTTTATCACCGCCGGAGCGCAGGTACTGTTTGATAAGGCAGGTACGGTGGGATTAACCACCACTCACCTGTTGCCGGCTTTGAACTACCATAAATCACTCAGCAATGAAAAACCCATGTATTTATCGCTGGGATTTATGGGCGGAATGGTTCGACGCTCGATCGATATTTCGAAAATGACCACCGACGATCAATATCAGGGCGGATTTGACCCCAGCCGGCCAACCGGCGAAAGCCTGAACTCGCCCAACTTTACTTCCTGGGATGCCAGCGTGGGAATGAGCTTCAATACTGCCTTTGGACCGAGGCAAAGCAACAGTTTGTTTTTTGGGGCTGCCTACCACCATCTTACAAAACCAACCAATTCCTTCTATGGAAGAGCGGAATCGGAACTGAATCCCAAATACGTATTTTCGGCCGGCGTTCGCCTGAACGTGGACGATTATTCTTATTTTATTATTCAGGCCGACCAATCGGTGCAGGGCCCTTTTAATGAAACCATTGGGGGCGCCTTGTATTCCTATAAACTGGGCTATGACCTCGAAAAACCGGATTATGTTGTTTCTGCCGGTGCCTTTCTTCGCTGGAAAGATGCCCTGATCCCGGTTATTAAAATAGAAAAGGCACCCATATCATTAGCAATTAGCTATGATGTAAATGTGTCACAGCTTAAGACAGCCAGCCAGGGCCGGGGCGGGTTTGAACTTTCCATTGCCTATGTAGGATTTATTGATCGCTATAATTCCAGTAAATACAAAACCCTTTGTCCCAAGTTTTAACCCGCTGCGCGGCATGGATTTTTAATTTAGATGGATATGAAATTAGAAATTGGAAGCAAGGCGCCCGAATTTTCTTTGTTTGATACGAAGAAGCAGTTGGTAAAACTTTCGGACTATTCAGGAAAAACCGTTCTGATCCTGTTTTTTCCACTGGCTTTCACCAGTGTTTGCACCGCAGAATTATGTTCTGTACGGGATAATATCACGTTTTACAACGATGTGAAAGCCGAAGTTTTAGGAATAAGTGTTGATTCTTTGTACACACTCGACCGGTTTCGGGAGGAACAGCAATTAAACTTTCCCCTGCTCAGCGATTTTAATAAAGAGACATCACGCGCGTATGGAGCTATCTACGAAGAATTTGGATTTGAGATGAAGGGCGTTTCGAAAAGGGCCGCTTTTGTTGTTGACGGGGAAGGAATGATTCGGTATGCAGAAGTGCTGGAAAACGCAAAAGATCTCCCGGATTTCCAGAAGATCAGTTCCGTCCTCACTCAACTCGACGCGGATTTTTAAGGAATTGTTAAAGATTATTTACCCCGGCTTCCGCTAAGTGAAAGTCCTTATTCAATTCGCGAAAGTCGGCCGAAGATTGTAAATTTGGAAAAAAGGAAATAATTTGGTCTATAATTGTAAAATAGGGTCCTGCATGAGGATTTTTTACGCAACCATTATCCTTTTATTGTCTTTCAATACCGGGGCGTTCAGCCAGGACAAAACTCCTATGCCCTCCTCACCGCAAAACCCTTCAGAACGGATTATCCGTTTTTATCCCAATCCTGCCATATCAGTTATAAATTTTGATTTTCAGAGGGATTACGATAAGACCTATACCTTTCAGATCTTTAATTTTCTGGGAAAAAAAGTTTTTGAAATCAATAATGTTTCTCCCAAAACCAAGGTAGATCTGGCAAACTATTATCGCGGCATTTACATTTTTCAACTTCGCGACCGGAATGGAAAAGTCATCGACTCCGGGAAGTTTCAGGTAGCCAAATAGCCTGCTGAAATCCTAAGTCTTGCGGGATCTTTTTTCTTGTATCACTCACTGTATTTTCTACAACAGGCAAATTATTATTACTACAGAACCTGAACGATCAGGAATTTCAGGTAATGGGTATTTTCCCAGCCCCAGATGATTGGATGATCGGGTGATTGGGCCTGGTAACATACCTGGCGGACCGTTCGCTTCGCATCCTTCGCGGCTGCCTGAATTGTTTGCAAAAAAAGTTCGGGCGAAACAAGATTGGTGCAGCTCGAGCTGACTAAGAACCCACCCTCGCGAATCAGTTTCATCCCCCTTAGATTGATTTCTTTATAGCCCGAAACCGCTTTTTGGATCTGATCCCTGCTTTTTGTAAAAGAAGGCGGATCCAGCATTACCACATCAAATTTTTTCCCTTCGCGGCCCCATTGCTTTAAAACATCAAACGCGTTTTCGGCCACAAACCGGCAGCGCTCACTGAGGCCATTTAAAGCGGCATTGGCATTTGCCTGCTTTACGGCCGATTCGGAAATGTCGATACCCAATACATCTTTTGCTCCATAGGCCGCCGCATGAATTTCAAAAGTTCCGGTATAGGTAAAGGCGCCGAGCACTTCACTGTTTTTAACGATATGTTGAATTGCCCTCCGGTTATCCTGCTGGTCGAGAAAATAGCCGGTCTTCTGCCCTTTTTCAAGGTCTACCTGAAACTTTTGCCCATTTTCCCGGATAATAATAGAAGGGTCAAATTCACCGTAAAGCGGACCTTTTTTCTGTTG
>JAEZAY010000040.1 GCA_023427575.1 Bacteroidota bacterium
GACACCAACGATGTGAAAATGTGCAAATTCAAAACGGACGGCATGGAGGAAATGATCTTTAGCTCGTAAGGAGACTCCCGACTCCCGCCTCCAGACTCAGAAGTCGCCTGTTTACAAACGATACACCCTTTCCGCATTTCCTCCGAAAACTGCTTCCTTTTCTTCGGGAAGCATGTTTTCCATGTATTTTTCTATCAGGCTTTTCCACTGAACATAAATACCCGAAAGCAGCATTACGGGCCAATCGGTGCCGAACAAAAGCCTGTCGGTGCCGAAATTTTGAAATACAACATCCAGATAAGGATAAAAATCACCCGCGCTCCATTCTTTCCATTTGGCTTCGGTAAACAGACCTGATAGCTTGCAATACACATTGGGGTTTGCCGCCAGCTTTTCTATCCCCAATTTCCAGTTCTCCATTTCGCGGCGTTTGATATCCGGCTTGGCGCAGTGATCCAGAATAAAAACCTGCTGGGGAAAATCCCTGGCCAGCTCAGTGGCGGCGGGAAGCTGGGAGGGGTAGATGAGGATATCATAGGAATATCCAAATGGCTGAAGTGCCTGAATGCCCCTGCGGAACCCGGCACCGGCCATAAAATCATCGGGTTCAGACTGAACAATATGCCGGTACCCGCGTATCACCGGAAATTGCGAAAAATATTGAAGCCGGTCTTCCACATTCGCCGCCTGCAGGTCTACCCAGCCCACTACGCCCTTAATCAGCGAATTCGTTTTTGCCAGTTCCACCAGAAAAAGCGTTTCCAGTTCCGAGCCATCGGCCTGAACGGCGATCACTCCATCCATTCCGTTCCGGTCGAGGGTTGGCTGAAGATGAATGGGCAGATGGTCTTTCTGCAGGATCTTCATATTATTGTCGATCCAGGGATATGATTCTTTCGAATACTTCCAGAAATGAACATGCGAATCGATTGTCATGGGCTATGAATAAGTAGCTAAATATACGCCCTTTGTGAACGGGCAAAAGGTCTGGCGGAAAATTTTAGTCGCGAATTGGAGAATTTATGTATTTTGTTATACCAAAACTTGAAACGGCTTGCTTCCATATTGCTATTGTCCATGCTGCTCTTTAACTGGGTAGGGTTCCGTTTATTGTCGGATCTCATGGAAAAACAGTCATCCCTGCGGCTGGAAGCTAAACTTGACAATAACAATTACGAAGAATCAGATCTCATCGAAATTACCGTTCCGCTCGACCTTCCCTATCAAACCAACTGGAGCGAATTTGAACGTTTTGATGGTGAAATTGAATTCGAGGGTGTGCAATACAAATATGTTAAACGGAAAGTGGTAGATGGAAAACTGGTGCTGCTTTGTTTGCCGCACCGCGAGAAAATGAATCTGCAAACCGCCCGCGACGATTTTTTCCGCCTGGTAAATGATCTGCAGCATCCCGGAAAAAGCACCGAATCAAAAGCGCCCAATTCAGCCCTGGTAAAATCTTTTGTTACCGATTACTGGCAACAGAATAATCAATGGAACCTCACTGCCTGCTCCGAATCGGAACTTCAGTTTCTGATCCGGCAGGAGTACTACATTCATTCCGAAAGCATCGAACCTCCCACCCAGCCTCCGGATATTCTGGGGTGATAACTAAACCATGGGTTTAACCGTAAACCCCTCCAGACTTTTTTCCGAATTAAATTTTCCTTGCGTAATGAATAGTCGTATCCGGCTGTTTACTGCTGTGCTGTCCATAGCAGTTCTAACGGCATGTCAGCAGAAAGATTATACCAAAGTTGTTCATGACCCTCTACTATATTCCAAAACAGTTAAAAGGCTTAATGACATAGTTCTTGAAAATAATTTCCCGCCCATGATCGGGGCGAGAAATTACGTGTATGCCAATATTGCGGCCTTTGAATGCATCGCTGCCGGCGACAGTAATTATATTTCTTTGTCGGGCCAGATCAAACATATGCCATCCACGCCATTGCCTGTTAAAGGCAGTACGGTAGACTATCCCCTGGCATCCCTGCTTGCATTTACCCGGGTAGGCAATGCCGTTACATTTCCCGAAGGAAGTATGATGGGCTATTATGATGAGCTGGTGACAAAGGCCAAAAAGGCCGGCATGAAATCAAAAATGATCGATGACACCAAAGAATATGCGGAAGCGGTAAGCATGGCCGTTCTAAACTGGTCGAAAAAAGACAACTATTCAGAAACGCGTTCGGCATCCAAATACACCGTTACCGATGAAGAAGGCAGATGGGTTCCTACCCCGCCGGCATATACTTCCGCACTGGAAGCGCACTGGATGGAGATCCGAACCCTTGTACTGGACAGCGCCGGAATGTGCCGCGCACCCGCGCCTCCGAAATACAATATGAAAGATACCAGCGGTGAATTCTATCGCGCGGTAATGGAGGTGAAGAACGCCGGATCCGGGCTTACCGATGAGGAAAAACATATTGCCGATTTCTGGGACGACAATCCCTTTAAGATGAACAAGATCGGCCATGTGATGTTCGGCACTAAAAAATTCTCGCCGGGCGGACACTGGCTGAATATTGTTGGCATTGCCGCTGAAAAAGCAGGCAGTGATTTCGGGACCACCGTTTATGCCTATGCGAAAACATCTGTTGCTTTATTCGATGGATTTATCTGTAGCTGGGAAGAAAAATTCCGCTCCAATGTAATCCGCCCCGAAACGGTAATTAATAAGCTGATAGACCAGGAATGGAGACCTTATATTCAAACTCCACCCTTTCCTTCTTATACCAGCGGCCATTCGGTAATTTCTGCCGCTGCAGCCGAAGTAATGAGCGATATCTACGGCGATAATTTTTCCTATCAGGATACCTCTGAAATTGAGTTTGGGATCGACCACCGCAGTTTTAACTCTTTCCGCGATGCCGCCTGGGAGGCATCCCTCTCGCGTTTATATGGCGGGATCCATTATACTTTCGACATTGTTGAAGGCAATATTCAGGGTAAAAAACTGGGGCAACTGGTTGTAAACCGGCTTCGGATGCGTAAAGAACGTACCGATGCCCAACTGGCCCAAAAAAAAGAAGAACAATCAACCATTGAGAATTAACCAACCACATTGCAATTCCACCTTACAATTTTAAAAAATGAAAAAGTTTTTAACCATACTGATTGCTGTTGTTCTGTTCTATAATGCTTCTTATTCGCAGGGTTGCGTGGCAATCCGCAGTTCAGGTGCCGTATGTACCGTGCATGATGCCGAAGAAGCCAAACAGCCCGGATGGCAGTTAAGCCTGGGCTATCGATATTTTAAATCCGACAAACATTATAAAGGCGATGTATACCAGGAAGAAAGACTGGAACTGAATACGGAAGTGATCAACTGGCAACATAGCCTGGACATTTCCGTGCTTCGCACGTTCAACGACCGCTGGTCATTATCCATTGGTTTACCGGTTCTGGCCAATAGCCGCTCTTCGCTTTATGAACATGGCCGTCAGAGCCGCCACCGCACCGAATCCATGGGCATTGGTGATATGCGGATCGTTGCCTACCGCTGGCTGTTGAATCCCGCCAAAAACTTAAAAGGGAATCTCCAGTTGGGAATGGGTTTGAAACTTCCCACCGGCGATTACAATTTCCAGGACTTCTTTTACAATGTGGGTGATGGCGGCGCAAAAGAGCTCAGAAGTGTAGACCAGTCTATACAATTGGGTGATGGCGGCACCGGCCTGATCACCGAATTAAATGCATACCGCAGCCTGAGCCGCAAACTGAGCTTATACGCAAACGGATTTTATCTCTTCAATCCCCGCGTTACCAATGGAACCATCACCTATCGTTCAAGAGCAAACGAAGCCATTATGAGCGTAGCGGACCAGTATATGGCGCGGCTGGGAGCAAACCTGGGAGTTTCCAAAAAGCTCACCGTTTTTGCCGGTGGCCGGATTGAAGGCATTCCTTCTACTGACCTGATTGGAAGCAGCGAAGGATTCCGCCGCCCCGGTTATGTTGTTTCCCTCGAACCTGGAATCAATCTGAACTTTAAAAATTCTTTATTTTTCATCAGTGTACCGGTAGCGCTTGAACGCAATCGCACCCAGAGCTATACCGATCGCGAGAATACAAAACTGACCGGATCACTGGTTCATGGCGATGCAGCTTTTGCCGATTATTCGGTGAATGTTGGCTTCAGCGTGAAACTCTGATAGAAACTCCACCATTACAAAAACGCAGTGATGAAACGGTTCGGAATGATCCGGCCTTTTTTTCGCTGCGTTTTTTTTATTTATCATGAATAAAGATCGTAATACGAAGCAACTTTCTGGTTCTAAGTCTCCTTTCCTGAGCCAATCGCAGCCATGTCCTCCCGAGTCTGGAGTCGGGAGCCTGGAGCCAGTAGTCTTCTTACAAGCTAAAGATATTTCCCGGCTCTGGTAATAACTGTTTTTACTATTTCCACTCCTCCGTTTTAAATTTGCGCATTGGCATATCAGTGGTGTCCGGATAATAATTTCTAATTTACCCGAAACCTTTTATCAATAGCGAATTAGCAGCAGTCATTGTGAATGACTCCTTCCACTTTTTTTTAGAAAAAAAGTGGAGCAAAAAAATCGGGCTCCGGAATAAATCCTAAAAATTGAAACTTCCGGCTAAATAAAAACAAGTCACAGCGAATCAATATAACCCAGCGCCAGTAGG
>JAEZAY010000086.1 GCA_023427575.1 Bacteroidota bacterium
GAACATGGGAAATCCATGCAGGGTAAAATGGGTGAGCTGGCACTTATTAAGGCATATCGGGAAACCGACAATTTTTTGAGTTGAACGCTATAGCCACAGAGATTTATTCTTAATTGAAATTTTAAAAAAAATGAAACCGCCGGAGAATTCATTCGGTTTGCTTATTTCATTATTTAGTTTCTATGGCAAACTCTCTGTGGCTGTTTTATTACCCAGCCGAAACTTCGTCTGCTGCACAATACTATTCAGTTTGTTTTTGTCGGCCACCGATCTGTATGGACAGCAGATCATCTTTCCACATAACAGCAACTGGAAATATCATGACCAGGGAATTAACCTCGGTACCGCCTGGCGAAGCGCGGGTTATGATGATGGCGCCTGGCCTTCGGGAACAGCTTCTTTTGGATATGGTGATCCGGTAAATACCTGTATCCGGGCAGGAAACAATTGCGGCTCTGATGCCTGCGAGCCGGTTGCGGGATGCGACAAATTTTCAACCTATTATTTCCGCAAAAGTTTTCTCATCACAGATCTCGCCTCCATTGCCGATTTCACCATGAACCTGATCCGCGACGATGGAGTTATAGTTTGGGTGAATGGGGTAGATGTATGGCGCTCGAATATAACAAACAATAATGCCATTTATGCAACACTGGCTTCCCGCGATATTGACGGTGAACTGGAGAATGAAGTGGAAATAACCCGCATCGCGGCTTCCTATTTCGTTGAAGGAATCAATCATATAGCCGTGGAAGTCCATCAGTCATCCATCAAAAGTAGTGATCTGAAATTCAGCATGGAACTGATTGGCAATCCACCCGGCGTTAGCCAGGGGCCATACCTGCAGGTGGGTAATCAAACGGGGATCACTATACGCTGGAAAACAAATCGCCCTCTTGGTTCCAGGGTTGATCTGGGAACCACCCATGGTTCCTACGGTACCAAAACGGTAATCGACCCGGTGTTAAAAACGGATCATGAACTTAGAATAGAAGGTCTGGTTCCGGAAACCAGATATTTTTACCGGATTGGATCGGAAGCCTCGATTTTCGAGGATTCATCGGATCTGTATTTTTTCACCGCTCCTGCTGCTGGATCAACCAAAAAAATCAAGGTGGCGGTGTTTGGCGATTGTGGGATCAATCATAACGGTTACCGCAGCGGCTCAATCAGGTCATACAAAAATTATGTTGGTGAAAACCCGGCCGAACTGCTTTTGCTGCTGGGCGATAATGCGTACAACAACGGAACCGAACTGGAATATAAAAATAATTTCTTCCTTCCCATGGGGCCGCACCTGTTAAGAAATCATGTTTTGTTTCCGGCTCCCGGCAACCACGATTACGATGAAACCGGCAGAGAATCGCGCAGCGGCGCCTATTACCGGAATTTTACCATGCCGGCAAATGGTGAAAGTGGCGGAATACCTTCGGGAACGGAAGCATATTATTCGTTCGACTGGGGCGAGATACATTTCATTTCGCTCGACTCATACGGCGCGGAGGCCGACCAAACCCGCCTGTATGATACGCTGGGGCCGCAGGTTAGCTGGCTGAAGCAGGATTTGGCTGCAACAAATAAAAAATGGAAGATTGTGTACTGGCACCATCCTCCGTTTACAAAAGGAACCCGTAACTCCGATACCGAAGAAGAACTGGTCAGGATCCGGCAAAATTTCATCCGCATTCTGGAAAGGAATGGGGTGGATATGGTATTATGCGGCCACAGTCATAACTATGAGCGTTCTTATTTGCTGAAGGGTTACTATGAATCTGAAAACGATTTTCAGAAATCAGTCCATACGGCAGATAGTTCCAGCGGCCGTTATGACGGATCCGAAAACAGTTGCCCTTATCTTCTGTCCTCCGGCAAGGTTGATCACGGAACGGTGTATGTGGTATCGGGTTCTGCCGGTGCCGATGGAACCGTACAGGCTGGGTTCCCGCACGATGCCATGCCTTTTGCATTCGATGATGGAGGGATGTTTTATTTTGAAGTGGAAGGAAACCGGCTCGATGCCCGGTTTCTGCGCAAAGATCTGACTGTGGCAGACCAGTTTACAATAATGAAAGATGTTAGTCAGAAGTCAGTTATAAGCGCGGTTGTTGGGGAAGAGCTGGAATTGTCAGCTTCCTGGCTGGGTACATACAACTGGTCTAACGGTGGAACAACCACCAGGACAAATTCATTTACGCCGCCAACCGCGGGCAATTATGAGATCTATGCATATGATCAGCTTGCTTCACCATGTATAAGCGACACTTTCATCATCAGCGCCTCAGGGGCGATGCCGGTCAGGCTACTCCGCTATGAAGCGATTGAGAGAAATGGTGAAGTGAATCTGCAATGGGAAACAGCCAGTGAATTAAACAATCATTCGTTTATTATCGAACGTTCTTCCAATGCACTCAGCTATCAGGAGCTCGGTAGGATTAGAGGTAGAAGCGCAAACGGTGCCCGGTATTCCTATATCGACCGCGAACCGCAGGAAGGTGAAAATTTTTATCGCTTATCGCAGCGCGATGAGGATGGCCGTTTAACCCTGCTTGGGATCCGGTCGGTAAAAATTAAAAGCAAGTCCCGGGAAATTCAATTGATATTGCCCTCTGATCTTACCGGTAATAGCAATGGAAAAATCCGAATCCAATCGGGCAGACAAACAGAGGTGCAGATCAGCATTTTTGACAATACGGGAAAGCTGGTTTACAGTAAAGCCCGACAACTACTTAAGGGAATGAATGAATTTGCCCTGCCTCCCGGCAGGGGGATTCACATTGTTCGGATAAACACGGCTGAGGGACTGAATCTTACAGGCCGTTATATCATGAAATAAAAGAGTATGCATCAGGGTTGGGGGGTGAGCTGCCGGTCTGATCACAATATATCCCGGCTCCGGTTGGATCTGTAAGTATAGCCGGCATAACAGCCTTCCGTTTTTAATAGAAATCATTTTAAAGGCATTTTTTTCCATTCAACGCTCTAATCAGTTCATTCATCGAATTCTGCGTTTACAACAATAATATTTCTAATTATCAGTTTTACAAGGCTGTAAATACATATAATTATGTAGCATACTCATCGAAATACTTTTAATTGGTAAATGTTTGAAAGTATATTCGACCATTAAAATCTAATTTTCAAAAATCCAATGAATCCAAACCAACAAAGGATACCTGTAATCCTGGGAATCCTGCTATCCTTGTGCTTTTTGAATCCATTCAATGCTCGTTTGCTGGCTCATGATGGCCATTCTGGTTGTTCCCACGCAAAGAATAAAATCACGGACAAATTTTTTGGTATTGAGTCAACGGGTTTTAGCGGCACCGGTGCCAACATAGATGTAACCTATCACCGTTGTAACTGGCGGATAAATCCCGATTCATCAGTAAAAGCCATTGGTGGTTCCGTAACAACCTATTTCAAAACGATTCTTAATAATGTTACGAGTATTGATTTCGATCTGAACACAGTACTAACGGTTACCTCTGTCCGATTCAGAGGTTCCAATCTTCCTGCGGGAAATATAACCCGGTCGGGGCATAAACTAATCATTAACCTCGGCGCCAGCTTGCCTTTAAACAAATTCGATTCAATAACTATTTTTTACAATGGAAGGCCGCCCGCATCATTAGGTGAGGCTATCGGTTATCAGCGGGGAGGTACTACGGGTAATTACAATATTTATACTTTGTCGGAGTCATTTGAAGACCGCGACTGGTGGCCCTGCAAAGCCGATATGCAGGACAGGGTGGATTCCATGGATTTTGTCATAAACGTACCCAACGGATATACCGCTGCGGCCAACGGCAAACTGGTGGATTCCTCGCTTGTTGACGGCAACCGGGTGTTCGTTTATAAACACCGGTATTCGATTCCCTCCTACCTGGTTGCGGTAAGTGTTGCCAAATACACCAAGTACCACCGGGGTACAGTAAATATCAGTGGCACCCAGGTGCCCATTGTATATTATGTATATAGCTCCAGAGGAACATCCATTGAAACACAATTAAATGCTATGGATAAGGTAAAACCCGAAATGGTTGTGTTCAGCAATCTTTTTGGTGATTACCCGTTCAAGAACGAAAAATATGGGATGTACGAGTTTGGATGGGGCGGAGGAATGGAGCATTCCACTTTTTCTGCGATGGGCTGGTCTACTATGAGCAGTTGGTCGGTTATCGCCCATGAACTGGCCCATCAATGGTTTGGTAATAAAGTAACTTTTTCCACCTGGAATCATCTTTGGCTGGCCGAGGGA
>JAEZAY010000095.1 GCA_023427575.1 Bacteroidota bacterium
CCATGAAACCGGGATGCTGATCGAGGCATGCGCAGGCTTGCTGGACAAAGACAATCCCGAAGACTGTGTTCGTAAAGAGGCGGAAGAAGAAACGGGATACCGGATTTCAAATCTTAAAAAGGTGATGGAAACATATATGTCACCGGGATCTGTAACCGAAATTTTATATCTGTTTATTGCTGAATACGATGATTCTATGAAAGTGAATGAAGGCGGTGGGCTACAGCATGAACAGGAGGAGATAGAAGTTCTGGAAATGCCGGCGGAGCAGGCCTATAAAATGATGGAGGATGGTGAAATCCGCGATGCGAAAACCATCCTCCTTTTGCAATATCTTCAACTGAAAAAAATACTATGATTACTGGGCGATGATCTTGATCCGGGTGCCTTTTGTAACCTTTTCTTTCAGATCTATCCCGTTCAGGATCACCAGGTCTTTTAAGCGGCTTTCAGGAACCTTAAATGCCCTCAGTGCCTGTTCGAAACTTCCGTCCTGAGCCACTGTTTTGATCCGGACCCGGTCGGGCTGTTTGTTCAGTTTGGCAGGATCGGTCAGTTCTTTAAAGTTTTGCATCGTATTGGAAAAATAAGAACTGTAATTATCGAAATCATTGGAAGCTGATACGCCGATCAGATGATACAGCGTTTTATTGTGTTCAACAACATATGATAAAGTCCGGAGCACGGGCTGCCCTTGCTGGGTTTGCTGCTGCTGGGCGCTTTGCTGATCGGCCAGAAAGGCAATCGCATTCAGGCCGTTCACTTTTAGTTCTCTGGAATCAAGCACCTTTAAACTATACTTTTGTAAAATACCATTGGCAGCTTCCTGCACCGAATTGCCCGCCGCCAGGGTAAGCATCATCATTGCCTTTCCGTCTTTACTGGCCATCTGAACCGCCTGCGGTGAATTCTGATAAGCCCATCCTGAAGGAACCGGAAACTGGATTTTTAAAACGGGGTGATAGAACGCATTGTTTTCGATAAAGCCCTGCTTGGGGTCTTCGCCATAGATCAAACCTTCAATTCGCTGCAGGTATTCGTTGCGGTTCACCCGGGCATTCGTGAGATTTAATTTTTGTTTCCATTCATTTGCCAGCTTGTTAACGGTTACATTTCTTGAACCCGGTGAAGGATGGGTGGATAAAAATCCGGGAAGTTCTTCATTACCGCTGGCCTTCGACTGCATTTCGAGCGTATTGAAAAAGCCCGCCATTTCTTTAGCGTCGTAGCCGATTTTGGTAGAATATTCTACGCCCAGTTCATCTGATTCGCGTTCGGCATCACGCCCGAACTTCAGGAATAGCAAACTCAGGCCCTGCGAAGCGGTTTCTGCAAATTGCCCCAGTTCGGGGGCAATAACGATACCGGCAATCAGTCCAAGCTGACCAAGAATCTGATTTCTTTGCTGTGCTACGGAATGCCGGGCGGCAATATGCCCGATCTCATGACCCAATACTCCGGCGAATTCCGCTTCATTATTAAAATGGGCCATTATGCCCCGGGTGAAATACACATAACCTCCGGGAACCGCAAATGCATTGATGATATCCGAATCTACGATCCGGAATTTATAATCAAGATTGGGGCGATGTGAAATGGCCGCCATTTCTTTTCCCTTTTGTTCAATGAAAGCCTGAAGCGCCTTGTCTTCGTATAGGCCATATTGCTGGATAATCTGGGGATCGGCTTCCTTACCCATGGCAATTTCCTGTTCTTCCGACATAAGTACCACCTGCCTTTTTCCGGTTACCGGATTCCGGGCGCAGGTGTTGAACATTACCATAGTGGCAGTGAGAAATCCGATTACAATGTATGTTTTCATATTGACCTGATAGTTCAAATGGTTTATCCAATCCGGGATTCGAATCGGGAGCAAAATAACCGGTTTATCGGATAGTTGGAAGCGGGTATTTAAATCTATGCAATTTTTCTGCCGTAGTCAGTTAGTCGTCCTCATTCAGAAACTGACGCAACACATATTGAAGTATCCCTCCATGGCGGTAATACTCCACTTCGATCTTTGAATCCAGCCGGGCCAACACCTGAAAGCTCAGCTCTTCACCCGATTCTTTTTTAACATGAACATCCAGCGTTTTATTCGGTGTGATGGAATCGGTTATGCCGGTTATTGTAAACGTTTCTGTTCCGGTTAATCCGTAGCTAAGCGCGGTTTCTCCATTCAGATATTGTAATGGCAGTACACCCATTCCAACCAGATTGCTGCGGTGAATGCGTTCATAACTTTCAGCCAGAACGGCTTTCGCACCCAATAGAAAGGTGCCTTTTGCCGCCCAGTCGCGCGATGAACCGCTGCCGTATACCTTGCCGGCCAGGATGATTAAGGGGGTGTTGGATTCTTTATATAACATGGCTGCATTATAAACCGACATTTCTTCACCGCTGGGCAGATAGGTGGTTAAGCCGCCTTCTTTGCGGGCCAGTTTGTTTTTGATCCTCACATTGGCGAAAGTGCCCCGGATCATCACTTCATCGTTTCCTCTCCGGGACCCATAGGAATTAAATTCTTCCTTTGGAATTCCGCGGCTGATTAAAAACTTCCCCGCCGCCGAATTTTCGTTAAAGGAACAGGCGGGTGAAATATGATCGGTGGTTACACTATCGCCCAGCATTAGCAAAACCCGGGCACCATGAATTTCCGAGATAGGTGGCGCAGTGTTGGAGATATTGTGAAAGAAAGGTGCTTCCTTGATATAGCTTGACTCCGGATCCCATACATACAACTGATCATCGGGAACTTCCAGGTTTTGCCAGATCTCATTTCCTTCGAATATTTCTCCATAATTACGTGCGAAATCTTCGGGTGAAATCACCGAAGACATCAGTTCCAGAATTTCCTCATCTGCCGGCCAGATATCACGCAGATAAACGGGTTGATGATTTGGATCCAGGCTTATTGGATCATTCAGCAGATCTATATCCACGCGGCCTGCGATGGCATACGCCACTACCAGCATTGGCGACATCAGGAAATTCATCTTCACCTGCGGGTGAATCCGGGCCTCAAAGTTCCGGTTTCCCGATAATACGGAAGCAAGTACCAGTTCATGTTCATCAATGGCCTTGCTCACAACCGGTGGCAGGGGCCCTGAATTTCCAATACAGGAAGTGCATCCATAACCCACAATATGAAATTGAAGGGCTTCGAAATCATCCAGCAGGTCTGCTTTTTCAAGATAATCGCTTACCACTTTCGAACCGGGAGCAAGCGAAGTTTTAACCCAGGGTTTGATATCCAGCCCGCGCTCCCGCGCTTTCCGGGCAACCAGGCCGGCGCCAATCATCACATAGGGGTTGGATGTATTGGTACAGGACGTAATAGCCGCTATGGCCACGGCTCCATCCGATAACATGTATTTTTCATGGCCCACTGTTACCCATACCGCTTTCATTCCTTTGTCGGATGCTTCCTCAATAGTTACATCGTCGGGCAGCGGCAGCGGTTCATTGGTTGGCTGGCCTCCGCCTTCGGCAAACCAGCGGGTGAGCTGTTCGGCCGGACTTACGTAAATTCTGCCATAGGTTTCATTGAGCAGACTAATGAATTTATTTTTGAATTCTTTCAGCAGAATTTTGTCCTGCGGGCGCTTCGGGCCGGCTACTGTGGGTTCAATAGTAGAAAGGTCCAGTTCAACCAGATCTGAATAGGTGATGGATTCATCGCCCGTTCTCCATAACAAATTCGCCCGGCAGTAATCTTCCACCAGTTTGATCTGCTCATTACTGCGATTGGATTTTCGCATATACTCGAGCGTTTTATCATCGATCGGAAAATACGTGATGGTACAACCGAATTCGGGCGACATATTCCCAATCGTGGCCCGGTCCGGTACAGACAGGTTGTCCAGCCCCGGTCCAAATACTTCCACAAATTTTCCAACTACGCCATACTTGCGCAGAAGTTCCGCGATCGTGAGAACAAGATCAGTGGATGTGGAACCAACGGGCATTTTTCCAGTGAGCTTTAAACCGATCACCTGGGTCATAATAAAATAGATGGGCTGACCCAGGATCGCCGCTTCCGCCTCAATACCACCAACCCCCCAGGCAACCACGCCTATTCCATTAACCATCGGGGTATGACTGTCGGTACCTACGAGTGTATCGGGAAAAACTTCACCATTTCTTTCTATCACCCCCTTTGCCAGGTATTCCAGATTCACCTGGTGGCAGATCCCCATTCCGGGGGGAACCACGCTGAAGTTATTGAAGGATTTCTGCGCCCACTTGAGGAACTGGTATCTTTCACGGTTGCGCTTGTATTCTTCGTCCATATTACGCTGATACGAATAGGCGGTTCCGAAATAATCAACCTGAACAGAGTGGTCGATAACAAGATCCACCGGGATCAGCGGATTGATCTCGTTTGGATTTTTTCCTTTCCGGGCCACCTCTGCGCGCAGGGAGGCAATATCTACAACGGCAGGTACACCGGTGAAATCCTGCATTAATACCCGTGCTGGCTTAAATGGGATATCTTTTTCAGATGCTTCCGGTTTCCAGTTCAGAAGCGTTTCAATATTGTCTTTTGTTATGGCAAAATCATCGAAGTTGCGCAAGGCGTTTTCGAGCAGGATCCGGATGGAGAAAGGAAGATTGCTGACAGGATATCCTTTTTTCTCCAATTCCGCCAGGCTGTAATAGGTAAATGTGCCATTCTTTGTGTTTAACAGTTTCTTTATCTGATAAGGATCTTTCGGCATATCGTTGATTTTACATGTTTAATTTAACCAATTATACTGAGACTGCATTTTGTGGACGCAGTCATAAATGAACAAGTTGCCATTCATGGCCGATTTACTGACTTTAATCAATTCAATTTCTTAACTAAACTCAATATTAAGCCCGCCCGGGATGGTTAACTTTGATGGAAAGCTTATTTGTTGTGACCAGATGTATTGCAATAATTGGTGCAGACAGTAATGCGGGCAAGGAAATGACAGAGCTGCTGGCAGAAAGCAATTGCAAATTGCTGCTTTTTCCGGAAGATTCAATTCAGCCCGCCGGGGCTAAAGCTCCATTAGGCAAAAGCATTAGCATGGATTTTAAGGCAGGCTTTGATTTGCACGATCTGGTCATTGCAGATCTTGTTGTGCTGGCAATACCGTTGAAACAGATAAAATCAATTTCGGCACGAATTGCCGAAATGATGAAAAACAAAATTCTAATCAGCCTTCATACCAGCGGGGAAGAAATCTCTTTTCCTTTTGCAGAAGCGCAATTCGTTCAGAGTATGTTTCCGGATTCGGACCTGGTTGCAGTATATCGGGTGGACGGATCGGGGGAAACATTTATTGCAGGGGATGATCAGGCCGCCGTAAAGCTCATCTCCCGTTTTGTAAAGGCCGCGGGCTTTATTCCCGTGCTGGCCGAAAGTTTGTCTTCAGTTAAAACATTTTAATCAGAAAATATGAAAGTAAAGATCTGGTCGGATATACGTTGTCCATTTTGTTATATAGGGAAAAGAAAATTCGAAAAAGCGCTGGAGCAATTCGAATTCAGGGATGAACTGGAACTGAACTGGAAAAGTTATGAGCTGGACCCAACACTGAAAACAGATCCGGAAAAAAACCTGTACGATTACTTCTCCGAAATCAAGGGTGTATCCCGCGAACAGGCCGTTCAGATGAATGAACAGGTGACCGGAATTGCCAGAGAAATCGGCCTTGAATTCAATATGGACCACGCAAAAGTGGCCAATTCATATCGGGCGCATAAGCTGATTCAGTATGCAAAGAAAAAAGGATTTGCCAATGAAATGGAAGAAGCATTGTTTAAAGCTTATTTTACCGATAGTAAGAACATCGATGATGAAAACGTACTAAACGAAATTGGCGGCTCCCTGGGAATCAGCCGGGAGGAGATGCGTAAAATATTTGTTTCCGCCGAGCTGGATGAAGCCGTAAAGCAGGATCAGATGGAAGCCCGGGCAATCGGCGTCAGAGGCGTGCCTTTTTTTGTTTTTGATGATAGATACGCTGTTTCCGGAGCCCAGTCTCCGGAAACTTTTTTACAGGTATTAAACCAGGTAATGCAGGAACGGAAAACAGCCTGAACAGGGGTTATATAAGGTTTGGCGACAATTATATAAAAAGGCTCCACCCCGGTTTCGTATCTTTGCACAAATTTATTCCGGTTACAGATAAGCCGGAAAGCCTTTAAAGGCCGACTGATTTAATTAACGAAAACTGATATTATGTGTGCACAACATACCGACGTTAAACCAAACGCGCTTTTAAGCATTCTTGGAAATAAATGTCCGAGATGCCGTCGGGGAAAATTGTTTCAAACCGATAATGCCTATAACTTAAAAAAGTTCATGAAAATGCATGATAACTGTCCCGTTTGTGGCCAGCCGGTAGAACTGGAAGTGGGCTTTTATTATGGTACGGGCTATGTAAGTTATGCATTGTCCATAGCCTTTTGCGTGGCTACCTTCATCGCCTGGTGGGTATTGATCGGTTTTTCATTCTCCGACAATCGGTTTATGTGGTGGGTGATCGCGAATGCCGTGGTTTTGATTGCACTTCAACCTGTGCTGATGCGTATGTCCCGAACCGTTTGGTTATGGTTCTTCGTAAAATACAGTTCGAACTGGGATAAAGG
>JAEZAY010000303.1 GCA_023427575.1 Bacteroidota bacterium
GGCCGATAATAATCCGATTCCCGGCACCCGAAGTATTTGCATCAGATCGGCTTTGTTGATATCGACCGGAAAAAAAGCAGGATTCCGCAAAGCCCAGCTTAATTTGGGATCCAGCTCCAGTTCCAGATGCGGAAAATCGCTGTGAACTATTTCATTTGCCTGAAACCCGTAAAACCGGATCAGCCAGTCGGCCTGGTACAATCGGTTCTCCCTGATCATTGGAACGGGAGTGCCAATAGCCGGCAATCGGTTATCATTACTGATCGGAATATAGCCGGAGTAATACACCCGTTTCAGATTCATTGTTTTATAAAAGCCGCTGGCCATGGCAAGTATTTCCAGATCCGATTCAGGCGTTGCACCTATTACCATTTGAGTGCTCTGGCCGGCCGGTGCAAACCGTGGGCTGCTTTTTATCTTTTTCTTTTCTTCCCGGTTTTCCAAGATCGACTGCTTAAGGAACTTCATCGGCCGGATCATATCATCCCGGTTTTTATCGGGTGCCAGCAAGCGCAGACTGTTTTCAGTAGGCATTTCGATATTCACACTCAGGCGGTCGGCATATAGTCCCGCTTCATGAATTAATTCATTGCTTGCCCCTGGAATGGTCTTTAAATGGATATAGCCATTGAACCGGTGTTCGGTTCTAAGTTTTTTTGCAATCCTCACGAGGCGCTCCATTGTATAATCGGGATTATGAAAGATTCCGGAACTGAGAAATAATCCCTCAATATAATTTCGCCGATAAAAATTAATGGTGAGATTTACCACTTCCTCAACCGTAAAGGCCGCTCTTTTTATATCATTGCTTTTCCGGCTAACACAATAAGCGCAATCAAATATGCAATGATTGGTTAACAGGATCTTTAAAAGCGACACGCATCGACCATCTTCCGTATATGCATGGCAAATGCCATTTCCGGTAGTACCCAGCATCTTCCCGGGATTATTTCTTTTGCTACCACTCGAAGAACAGGATACATCGTATTTTGCCGCATCCGCCAGTATTCCCAACTTCTCCAAAACCCGGTCGCTCATACTTTCTGATTAATAGATAAAATTACTAAAAATAATAGCATTTAGATGCTAAAATAGTTAACAGTTTTGGGGCAGGGTTTAATTGGTCCGGAATCATTGGTGTCCAGGGTAAATAGAAATTATTTACCGGTCAGCAATGGTTCGGTAATTACCCAAGGATATGTTATAACAGAGAAAATAATTTCAGGATTTATTGTGGAATAGCAAAATGCATTACATTTGTGTCGCATTTGAGTTTTAGCATTTTGTAATTGATTTCTGCTAATGTTTTAGTTAATCTCTTCTCCTGCTTTTTTCTCAGATTTTTTTTAATTTTTTTTAATTTCAAGTATGAACATTTACATTTCAAATTTGAGTTTTCAAATCACAGACGAAGACTTAAAAGATTTATTCGCAGAGTACGGAGAAGTATCTTCTGCAAAAGTAATAACTGATAAATTCACCGGAGATTCCCGCGGATTCGGTTTCGTGGAAATGAGTGATGATGCAGCAGCCCAAAAGGCTATTTCTGAACTGGATAAGAGCCAGTGGGATGGAAGAAACATTTCTGTTTCTGTTGCAAGACCTAAAGAAGACAGATCAAATGGCGGCGGCGGTGGAAACCGTTCATTCTCCCGGAATGGCGGCGGAAACAGCGGCGGTTATAATAAAAGATACTAATCAGTTGTACTTTATTAAGTGAAAAAGAGGATCCATTTGGATCCTCTTTTCATTTTAACTATTGCTCGGTGTTATAAAATCGTCCAGGTTTCTCTTCCCTTTAATAGCTTGTCGAGATCTCCGCTGCCTTTCGTTGAAATCACCTCTTCTATCTGCATCTGCATCAAATCTTCATAACAGGCACGGTCATTTTCATAAAAAACGCCAAATGGCCTTGGCAAATGTTCCGGCATTCGCGGGTCATCGAACATCCGGGTTAAAATTTGCGCCTTGTAAAAATCTCTTTCATCGTGGATCCACAAATCATCGGCCGACACGCCGTTTCCCATTTCCACCACTACCGGCCTGAATCCATCCAGCTTTATGCCTTTGTTTTGTGCCGCGCCGAATACCAGCGGTTTGCCATGTTCTAAAAATATGGTTTCCTGAGGCTTGCTTCCTTTTTCAGTAAAAATTTCAAAGGCGCCGTCATTGAAAATATTGCAGTTCTGGTAAATTTCCAGCATGGAAGCGCCCCGATGCTGGTTGGCCCGGATCAAAGATTGCTGTAAATGTTTTGGATCGCGATCCATACTCCGGGCGATAAAACTTGCATCGGCACCGAGAGCAAGTGCCAGCGGGTTAAAAGGATGATCCAGGCTGCCATAGGGCGTCGATTTGGTCACCTTTTTCTCTTCAGAAGTAGGCGAATACTGGCCTTTGGTCAAACCGTAGATCTGGTTATTAAAAAGTAAAATATTGACGTCAAAATTCCGGCGTAACAAATGAATGGTATGATTTCCGCCAATGCTCAAACTATCTCCATCGCCGGTTACAATCCAAACACTTAATTCCGGTCTCGAAGCTTTTAGTCCCGAAGCGATGGCCGTAGCCCGCCCATGGATGGAATGCATTCCATAGGTATTCATATAATATGGAAAACGGCTGCTGCATCCGATTCCTGAAATGATCACAATATTTTCACGGGGTATTCCAAGGCCCGGCATTACCTTTTGCACCTGTGCCAGAATGGAATAATCACCACAGCCGGGGCACCAGCGCACTTCCTGGTCGGTCGCAAAATCTTTTGCTGTCAGAGGTATTGGGCCGGCCGTTAATACTTCACTCATAATTTATAGATTAGGGCAAAATTACTAATAAAGAGCTAGGATTACAGCCCCGGATTTTTTTTCCGGCCGCGGAGCCGCCGGCTTTAACAAAACGAATCGGCGGGAAACAGATCTTTATTTTTCTTCGGCCCGATTCAATTTCTCCAGATATCGAACGATTGCCAGCCGGATATCCGACAGGGGATTGGTTTTATCGCTGGTGGTTTCAAATACCTGAATCACGTCGGGGTTATTCCGGTTGAAAAAATCAAGATTTGCTTCATTTCCGGAAAACAGAAAATCCGAAACTGCTACCCGGTAAACCCGGGCGGGATCCAAAGGCCTGCCGCCAATTTTCCATGTGTTTGC
>JAEZAY010000225.1 GCA_023427575.1 Bacteroidota bacterium
CGACAATGCAATCATTTTAATAGCGGTAATAGCGGCTTCTTCGCCTTTATGCCCGTGTATCCCGCCCAGCCTTTCATAAGCCTGCTGTTCGGTATTAATGGTAAGCACCCCAAATACTACCGGAACCGGAAGCTCAAGATTCAGTTGTGCAATTCCGGAAGTAACTCCCTGGCATACATATTCGAAATGGGGGGTATCGCCCCGAAGTACGCAACCCAGTGCAATAAAAGCATCGGGGCGCCTGGAATCTTCATTGTGCGTATCCCAGTAACGGCGGATAGCATATGGAATTTCAAAAGAACCCGGTACTTCCACTACGCGAATTTCGCGAATGCCCTGTTGGTTTAGAACGGTAATGCATCCATTCTCCAGTTCATCGATGATGGCCGCGTTCCATTCGGTGCGAACAATAACAATACAGGCATCCTTTGAAAGAATGCCTGTATCTATTTGTAATAAACGGCTATGCTGGATATCCGCCATATTGAAAATCAGTTTTAGGATGTTCAGGAAACATTATTCGAAAACACCCAGGCGAGCCAGGTATTTTTCAACCTCTCGACCACGTTGGGTATTTGGATATTTCTGACGAATTGTATTGAACACTTCGATGGCATCTTTGTTCTTACCCAGTTCCTGATACAGAAGGCCGGCACGGAACAGATATTCCGGCGAGTTATAATTGTCATCGGTGTACATGGTACCCGCCTTTTTATACTGGTCGGCAGCTTCCGCTTTTTTACCCTGCTCGGCATAAGCATCGGCTAAAAGTCCGGTTGCACGAAGCTGGATGATCTTATCACTGGTCTTGAAATCTTCCAGGTATTTAACGGCGTTGGCAAAATCACCAATTTTCAGGTAGCTTGAACCGGCGTAAAACTTCGACAAATTTCCTGCATCGGTTCCGCCATAATTGCTGATGATCTTCAAAAATCCCTGATTCGTACCATCCCCGTTTAAGGCCAGACGGGCTGAATCCATCCGGTAATATTCCTCCGCTTTCCACATGGCTTCAGCGGCTTTCTTTTCTTTGGGTTCTACGATAAAACT
The DNA here is from genome assembly GCA_023427575.1 of Bacteroidota bacterium. Classification (GTDB taxonomy): domain Bacteria; phylum Bacteroidota; class Bacteroidia; order Chitinophagales; family Chitinophagaceae; genus Flavitalea. Next base: position 1,051 of record JAEZAY010000225.1, read on the forward strand.
TTTATAGGCGAGCCAGCCTGCTACCAATAATATTATGATAACAACCGCATATATGATGATTTTGCCTTCTTTATTCCAAAACAGTTGCCCCGAATTTCCAACCGATTGTCCGATCGGTCTTTCCGTTGAATCTTCTGTTGGCAGCTTCACTTCTGTAGCCATGTATGTTCTTTTTTTTTTAGGGTTTTCGTTTATTGGGGGAATTAATCAACAATGAAGGGATAGTCTGGCGTTTTTACAACATCTTTTAATACTTCATCATCATTTGGCCAGGGCGACTCTTCGGCAAATTTCACTGATTAGGCCACCGTTTCATTAACCCTGCTATCGATGGCGTCGATCTCTTCCTGACTGGCAAATTTATTGTCGAGAATTGTTTTCAGGATCTGCTGAATCGGATCGCGTTGCTTATATTCATCCACTTCTTCTTTGGTGCGGTATTTCTGGGGATCCGAAATGGAGTGTCCTTTATAACGGTAGGTCTTAATTTCCAGTAAGGTTGGGCCATCTCCTTCTCTCGCTCTTTTCACCGCGCGGGCAACGGCTTCATGTACGGCTTCGGCGCTCATGCCATCCACTGAATCGGCGGGCATTTCGTACGCATCGGCCAGTTTATAAATATCTACCACATTACTTGTTCTTTCCACCGAAGTTCCCATTGCGTAATTGTTGTTTTCACAAATAAAAACAACGGGAAGTTTCCAGGTCATCGCAATGTTGAACGTTTCATGCAGCATACCCTGGCGGGCGGCACCATCTCCAAAAAAGGTAAGTGATACATTATCGGTACCCTTGTATTTCTCGGCAAAAGCCAGACCGGCGCCGGTACCAATTTGCGCGCCTACAATTCCATGGCCGCCAAAGAAGTAAACATCTTTACCAAAAAAGTGCATGCTTCCTCCTTTTCCTTTGGCGCATCCGGTTGCCTTTCCATAAAGTTCGGCCATACAACTGTTGGCGGAAACCCCCTTGGCAAGAGCCAGACCATGATCGCGGTAAGCGGTAATAAAAGGATCTTCAAGCCTTGTAGCCGTCATACAACCGGCGGCAATTGCTTCCTGCCCCACATAGGCATGGAAAAAGCCGCGGATCTTTCCTTCCATTTTATACTTTTCCTCCGCTGTTAACTCGAACTGCCGGATCAACTGCATTAATTCGTACCAGTACAAATACGTTTCCTTAGAGAATTTAGTCGCCACTTTAGAAAATTTGAGCGGCAAAGATAAGGGTAACTAAGGAATTTCGATATGAAAAATCTCTTTTCAAAACCAGTCGGGCACTTCCCGAAAATGGTTTGCTATGCCCCTGAGTTACAGTTCGATGCATTCTCAAAGCGGATCTGCCGCTCCCTTCGTATCTTGCGTTTCCTTTGTTATACCTCGACGCAATATCGCTGGTTCAATTTAAAAACTATTCTCATGCAGATTTCCGCTTTCAGAGCCGGATCATCGCGGTTTGCGGCAAAAATGGGATTGGCAAAACCAATTTGCTCGATGCCATTTATTATCTCTGCTTTACAAAAAGCTATTTTACCCGCGCTGATGCGCAGAATGTACTTTCGGGCAGTGCCGGGTTTCGGATCGAAGGCGCTTTCACCGCCGGTGAAGAACAGCTAAAAACCGTTTGTGTTTTGCGCGAAAATGGTAAAAAGGAATTTTCCGTAAATGACAAATTTTATGAAAAGTTCTCCGCACATATTGGCCGGTTTCCCTGCGTTTTCATTGCGCCCGACGATGTTCAGATCATAACCGGATCCAGTGAAG
>JAEZAY010000305.1 GCA_023427575.1 Bacteroidota bacterium
GATTTTTCATTTCTTAAAAACCCTTCCTTATCGGCATCGAGGATGGCAACCAATGATACCTCCGGCAGGTCAAGCCCTTCACGCAGCAGGTTCACGCCCACCAGCACATCGATTTCTCCCAACCGAAGCTGGCGTAAAATTTCCACCCGCTCCAGCGTGTCTACCTCACTGTGGATATACTTAGACTTAATATTGATCCGGTGCAGGTAGCGGTCCATTTCTTCAGCCATCCGTTTCGTGAGGGTGGTAACCAATACCCGGTCTCCTTTTTTCACCGTGCGGTCGATCTCATCCAGCAGGTCATCAATCTGGTTCACGCTGGGCCTGATTTGTATGGGCGGATCCAGGAGGCCGGTGGGCCGAACCACCTGTTCCACCACCACGCCGCCGGTATTTTCCAGCTCATACTCACCGGGAGTGGCCGAAACAAAGATGACCTGATTCAACATCGACTCAAATTCATGGAAGTTCAGCGGCCGGTTATCAAGGGCCGAAGGAAGCCGGAAACCAAAGTCCACCAAAACCAGCTTACGGCTTCTATCGCCGCCATACATCCCGCTAACCTGCGGAATGGTCTGATGACTTTCATCGATCACACATAAAAAATCGTCCGGAAAATAATCCAGCAGGCAGAAAGGCCGTGATCCCGGCCTCCGGCGATCAAAAAAGCGGGAGTAGTTTTCCACTCCGTTGCAATATCCCAGCTCGCGCATCATTTCGAGATCAAAATTCACCCGCTCCGAGATCCGCTGCGCTTCAATAAACTTTCCCACACCTTTAAAATACTCCACCTGCGCCTGCATTTCATCCTGGATTTCATACAGGATCTGCTGCATCATGTCTTTTGGAGCAATATAGAGGTTGGCGGGAAAAATGGCGGCATTCTCCAGTTTCATGATCCGCTTTCCATTTTCTACGTCAATGCTTTCAATCTCCTCAATTTCGTCCCCAAAAAAAGTTATCCGGTAACCGTAGTCGAGATAGGGAAGGTTGATATCAATCGTATCTCCTTTTACGCGGAAGCTGCCGCGGCCGAATTCGCCCTGGCTTCGCGAATAAAGTGAGTTTACCAGTGAATGTAAAAAACCCTGCCTTGAAATAACCTGTCCCGGCTGAATCCGGATAATGCTGTTCTCGTATTCCGTTGGATTCCCGATACCATAAATACAACTTACAGAAGCCACTACGATTATATCGCGGCGCCCGCTCAGTAACTGGGCCGTTGCATGCAGACGTAATTTGTCCAGCTCCTCATTAATCGACTGATCTTTTTCAATATAGGTATCGCTCACCGGCATATAGGCTTCCGGTTGGTAATAATCGTAGTAACTAACAAAATAACCTACTGCGTTTTCGGGAAAAAACTGTTTAAACTCGCCATACAACTGGGCTACCAGGGTTTTGTTATGCGTTAGCACAAGGGTGGGGCGCTGAACGTTCTGAATAACATTGGCAATGGTAAATGTTTTTCCGGAACCGGTCACCCCTAACAAGGTTTGATAGCGATCTCCACTCAAAATTCCTTCGGTCAGTTGCCGGATTGCCTGAGGCTGATCTCCGGCAGGCTCATACGATGTATGTAGTTTAAAAGGCATACTTATCTTATTTTTTCACGTCTTCGGCTTTGGAGGCCGCTCTGCCAAATGGATCCCAGCTAAGTTTTAGTTTCCCATCATCGCCGGTTTTTGCACGGAGGCGAACACTTACGCCCTTGCTTTTTTTACCTTCGTCGGTGAGATCAATGTTTTTATTGCTTTTCAGCAGGTTTCTTACCGGAACAATTATGCTCATATCCGTTCCCTTCACCACATCATACACTCCTTTTACAAACAATTTCAAAGCGGTGGAACGAATTTCCATCTGATCAATTTCAAAGGCCGTTCCATTTATCCCAATACTGGTTTCAAGATCGGCAAATTGTATGGTTGAAAAATCCTGCTTCTTAAATACTTTTTCGCCCACGGCCTGAATGGGTTCAAATTTATTCAACTCGCCGTTCTCCAGTAAAAAATCAATCTTTCCCCTCGAATCGGCAGCTACCAGCGAAGCCTGATTGCTGAGGGTGGTAGACAGATCAATATCCGCTGTTAATCTTCCTTTCAGGTTTTTATTAGTGACAGCGTCCTGCCCGAAATCATTAAATGCATAAAACAAGGTCGGAATATCAAGCCTGTTGATCCGGGTCTTAATCTTCAATGCATTCCTGTTTCCATTATCTGTCATTGTTCCACTCATCATTACCGAGCCTTTGGCATGTTTGAAAGACACTTCTTCCAGACTGATCTGTGCCGGTTTCATTTGTACTCTTGCTTCCAGATCCGTGGCATCAAAACGTTTATACTCTATTTTAGGCGATTCAAGAGTGAGCTGTACATTGCCATCAACAAACATCCGGTCGATATTGGCGGCTGTTCTGCCAAATGGCGCCGGCTCCGATCTTTTCGGCTTTGCCTGAGCGGGCGAGGAAAGAAACCCTTTATAATCGCTGAGATAGAGATGGGGAGAACGGATATTCCAAACCAGATTGAGCTGCTCCGGACTAATATCCAGCAGGGAAAGAAAGTTTTTGGCCCCGCCATTCATGGTAAGTTGCGTTTTCCCTGTTTTTACATTCAGCTTATTTACGGCAACATCTTTACCGCGGAAATGAATGGCGCCATTGCCTTCGGAGAACCGGATATCCCGGGGTATATACGTAAACCCGGCATTTTCAAGCGTAATGATTCCATTCATGGCCGATTCGGTGCTGTCCGTTCCGCCAATGGGACCCTTGAAGCTGAGATCGACAAAAGTATGGCCGCCGGTGAACTGCAGGGTATTGCTGCGTGTTAATTCATTCAGTTCCTTTAAATCAAAATCGGTTAAAATCTTGCATTCGAGATAAGGTCTCTTCAGATGCGTGATCTTGATGGAATCCGATTTCAACAGAATATTGTTCCAGCTCCCGCTAAAATCTTCCACCAATAACATCGAGTTGGGATCCTCACGGGGCATCGTAGGATCAACATTATTGGAAAAACTGGATTTAAAACTGCTGTTCGTAAAAGTTCCAAACGGGGTATTCAACGAGTTTTTTTCTACATTCAGGTGAACATTTACAATAGGTTTAAATCGGAAATAAGTCTTGCCCGCTACATCCACCGTAAAGCTTACAGGCTTGTCAAAGCTGTAAACCGAAGTTTTTGAACGTACCGAATCCGGAAGCAAACCGACTGAATTGCTGAACGATACGTTTTTACCTACGATCGAAAGCATGTAGTCGGCATCGCGTGAGTCGAGGGTAAAATAACCGGTGAACCGGTATGTATTCTGATCGAGTTTTAAATCGATTCCTGAAAACGACAATCGTTTATTTTCTTTATTGAACCGGAGCTCAAAAGACCCCCGCAAAGGCTTTTGTTTCATATAGCTTCCTTTTTTAAGATTGAAGCCAAGACCTCCGATAAACAGGCGGGTGTCAAAATCCAGGGAAAGATGATCGCCCAGATCGGAAACCGCGCAGACCAGCTTTTGGATTTTTATATCATGCAGTTTATTTTTCCGCTTATCCTGCAACCGGAACTGGATGTTTTGCATGGCGAGGTCGGGAAATGACTGAACCTCCTTTTCTTCCTCCTGCACTTTGTCTTGATCGCCCTGCATGATATACCCATTTGTATAACCCGATTCATCAGTAAAAAGATTAATGGAGCCGGAACGGAGTATGATCCGGCCAATTCTTTTTTTCGACAATAAGCTGATGGGGCTTACGCGAAGGTAGATATGGCGAAGATTTACAAAATCCTGTTTGTGCTGGTTCCAAAGGCTGTCGCGGATAATCACATCGCTCAGCTCCAGGGAAATAAATGGAAAGGTTCCGAAAAGTTCCGGCGATACCGAACCTACCTGAACTTCACCCCGAGAGCGTTTTTGGATTTCCGTAACGATCTTTTCACGAAGCTTGTTTTTGTTGACAGCCAGATAAATATAAAGTCCCGTCCAGATGATGACAATAATTCCAAGCAACCATAAGCAGATCTTAAGGGCTTTGCGGGTGTACCTGTTTAGTGGAGACATATTCCCGTTTCATAAAAAAACCGGACCTGAACCATCTTCTGTTCAGGAAAGCTTTATTCTATTTTCCGTTTCAGATAACTGGTATAATCCGGTACCTGAATTTCGTAATCGTTCGTCATTAAAGGGGAGGTGAGGATGAAATCGGCCGTCGACCGATCGCAGGCAACTATGCAGTTCCAGGCGATGGCTACGCGGAGCAGGGCGCGAACATCGCTATCGTGCGGTTGAGCCTCCATAGGATCCCAGAAAAAAACCAGCAGATCAATTTCGCCATTGGCAATCATGGCGCCCACCTGCTGATCGCCACCAATCGGACCGCTCAGCAATTTCCGGATGGGCCGGTCCAGTTTATCTTCCAGCAGGGTGCCGGTAGTACCAGTAGCGCAAAGATCATGACGTGCAAGCACTGCCCGGTTAAACAATGCCCATTCGATCAGGTCTTTCTTTTTATTGTCATGAGCTACCAGAGCAATTCGTTTACGTACCGAAAGTTTTCTTGAGTTCCCCATGGGCCAAATGTAATCAGAGAAAGGATTTTTTTTGTTCTGTTTTTAACTAAGATAAAATAATATCCATGGACCCCGAACGTTTTCCACATCCGGGCATAGATTTTGTGAATAACTTTTTCCCATTTTCTATCCCATTAGATTCTATGCGAAAGAGCTTACTCATATTATTGGTAGGCCTTCTGCCTTATTGTTGTATTGCGCAAATGATGATGCCGGATTTAACAGGCAACCTCCTTGCAGGTACCGATAGCAGCGGGTATGTTCAGCATTTCAGTTCCTCCGTCAGGGATCTTCAGAAAGTTGTTTTAAAGTGGAATACTCCTGATTCAGCCAGGATCGAGTTTTTTTCGGTGGAAAGAAGTGCCAATGGAAAGGCATTTGAGGCGGTAGGGATTATTCGAATCAATTCATCGAAATTACTGGAATGGGTAGACGAAGCGCCGGAAAGGGGTCGAAACCTGTACCGGATAAGCTATGTTTCCGATCAGGGTATCCGATTGCATTCGCAACCTTTAACGGTATTAATAACTGGCGAAACCAGTTTTAAGTTTTATCCCAACCCCGTGGATAATATTCTGATTATCCGTTCCGATGTTCCAATCGAAGTGACCATCCAGGATGGAACCGGAAAGGTAAGAGTGCCAACCACCGCCATTAATGGCCTTCATACGATAAATGTCAGTAACCTTGAAAAGGGTTTGTATTACCTGCGAATCCGTAATAAGTTAACCAACCTGATCACGCAGGAAAAACTGATGAAAAATTAAGGCGCCAAAAAAACGTACTTATACGCTAAGTAGAAAAACTATTGTATATGTGAAAACCTACACTTACTTTTACAGCGGTTTTTCATAGGATATTGGATTTTAAAAACGGGGTTGAATTTCTATTCTGACCCCTTTTTTATTTTAGCCCGGCCTCAACCGATATTTATCCCCACCAAAAAAGCGGTTACCGAAAGGGGGCCGATTATAGTTAATAGCTTTTCTCCTTGCCTGTTCATCCGTATCAAAGATCAACACTCACCAGCATCATTTTATGAATCGAACTTTACCGAGGCAGTGGAAAGCGTAGGGCGGTAGTATAAGGGGAAATTCTGTGAACTGCCGCCCGGGGTTTATAATACGGTTGCCGCTTTTTAGATTGTATTCAGTACTGTCCGGGTAATTTCTTCGCTGGGCCTCGGAAAAAATCCGTCAATAAAATTGAAACGGACGGCGGTGATAATGTGCAAATGTGCCAATGTGCTAATGTGATAATATGCCCATCAGTAGTGTCCGGGTAAAATGTATTCCCCCGGGCCTCGGAAGAAATCCGTTAAGAAAATTGAAAACGGACGGCGTAAAATAAAAATAATTGTTACCAAAGCTGGGAAATGATCTCTGGCTCGTAAGTCCTACTACTGCTGGGCTTTATTCTTTAGCTGTGACTTGTTTTTATTTAGCCGGAAGTTTCAATTTTTAGGATTTATTCCGGAGCCCGATTTTTTTGCTCCACTTTTTTTCTAAAAAAAA
>JAEZAY010000330.1 GCA_023427575.1 Bacteroidota bacterium
TTTTTCTAAAAAAAAGTGGAAGGGTCGTTTACAATGACTGCTCATATATATTATGATACGGGTTTCAGGCATTAAAAACTTACCCGAATACCAATGTATCAGCGAAGGAATCTTTTCCCCAAGCAGCAGAGAAAAGAACAGTTTTTTGCCTCTTCTTTAAGAACTTCGCTTTTCCGAAAATCAGGGAACCCGGCATTGTTATAATAAATTAAACAAATACTGGACGGAAATTTGATTTACTGGTTATAAAGGAAAAGGATGAAGAAACATTACCCCATTTTAGCGACAGGATTAATCACCGTTTTTATTATTGCGGCCTGCAACAGGTACATCAATCCATATGAGTACTATAAGCCGATTTCTGTAGAGAAAGTGTATCAGTTGAAAAAAGACAGCACCAGCAGATCGGAAGTGGAATCCCTGTTTGGAGCGCCCCCGCGCACTTCCATCAATGAACGGGGAAACGTGTACACTTACTCCTATTTTGGCGATTCCCTGAACATACAATTCAACACCAGCGGAATAATAAGCCGGTTTAGTTATGTGCCCGAATTATTCCGGCTGGATTACGAAGACCATCAGGACTCACGCAAGATTTTCCGCAGCCGGATGCTTCGGAAAATTATCCCGGGTAAAACAAAGGTTTCTGATCTGGAAGCGATCGTTGGCAAACCCAACAGGGGCGAAACCGGACCGGTTCGTCAGCGCACCACTTTTTTTGGCAGAAATGAAAACCTGATTGTTTATTCCACCATACTGGGGGATGTGATCGAATACGAACTAAAACCCCGGAACTAGAGGGTTAATTCGTACTGCCGCATGGAAATCCTTTTTTGCCGATCGCCTGCGATGAATCTTAGTCGATTTTTACTTCCTGGAATCGGGGCGCCAATAAGTGCATCAAAAGCCAGGCAACCAGGTAAGCCGAGCCGCAAATAAAAAACATGATATAGTAACCGGTTTCCAGGTTTCCCAATGCTTTAAAATGATCGAACATAAAACCCGCCAGGGCAGCAATCAGCATGCCTCCCAGTCCTCCGGCCATGCCACCAATACCGGTCACAGATCCTACCGCTCTTTTCGGGAACATATCCGAAACGGTGGTGAAAATGTTAGCCGACCAGGCCTGATGCGCGGAAGCCGCCAATCCGATCAACATAACCCCAAACCATAAATTCACCTGCCCCGCCCATTGGGAAAATACGACAGGAATAACGCAGACCGCATATATAAACATGGAGGTTTTTCTTGCTTTGAATACAGTCCAGCCTTTGCGGATAAAATAAAGCGGAAGATAACCGCCTACAATGCTGCCAACCATCGCCATCGTATATACCAGTGTAACGGGCATGGCTACCCCGGTTCCATCAAGGCCATATTCTGCTTTCAGAAAAGCCGGAAGCCAGAACAGATAAAACCACCATACGGGATCGGTCATGAACTTCCCGATTACAAATGCCCAGGTTTGACGAAAGGTGAGTAATTTGAACCAGGAGACTTTACGAACCAGATCTTTACCATCTGCATCCTGCTCCACGGCATTGGCTTTCGTTTCGTCCAGGTCGCTGTGGATATAATCAAATTCCGCTTTTCCAAGTCTTTTTTGTTTTGCAGGAACTTCGTATAACCAGAACCAGAAGATCAGCCAGATCAGCCCGATCGCTCCGGTAATTATAAATGTCCATTGCCAGCCCCATCGATCTGCTATAAAGGGCACCGTGAGCGGCGCCAGGATGGCCCCTACATTTGTTCCCGAATTAAAAATGCCTGTTGCCAGCGCTCTTTCTTTTTTGGGGAACCATTCTGCGGTTGTTTTTATGGCTGCAGGAAAGTTTCCCGATTCACTTACTCCCAGGGCTGCCCTTGCCACAATAAAACCAAAGGTGGAGCGAACCAGGGCATGACCCATCGCGGCCAGACTCCACACTGTTAACGATAATGCATAACCGAATTTGGTACCCAGTTTATCTACAAGCCTGCCTACCCCCAGCATCCCCAGGGCATACGACAATTGAAAGGCAATTACAATGTTTGAATAATCGGTTTCAGTCCAGTTAAACTCTTTTTCGAGGGGAGTTTTTAATAAGGCGATGACGGCCCGGTCGAGATAATTGATTGTAGTGGCAAAAAATACAAGGGCGCAGATGGTCCAACGGTACCTTCCAATTGTTTGTTGATTCATATCGTGCAGCAATCGTTTTAAGCTCAGGTCGAAGCACCTTCGCTTTGCAGCCTCTGCAGCGGCATTGGCTGGCATTATCAGATATAATTTCCTCTACCTATTATATTTAGTTATTCAGCTAAACGAAGGGATTTTCTCTGATCCGGTACACCGTTCAAAACCACAAGATGAAAACAAACTAAAAATTTAAACTATCGGATCGATTGCAAAGTGGCTAGTACCCGGGCTGCCTCATGCTGCAGTTGATCGTACTGCATATTTTGTAAAACCGCTTTGCTGATTAGTTTGGAACCCAGTCCCACAGCTGCCACCCCTGCATTAAACCAGGATTGCAGGCTTTCCCTGTCGATCGGGATTCCTCCCGTAGGCATAAATTTAAGTCCGGGGAAAATTTCCCGGATGGCCTTTATATACGATGTTCCCAGAACGGATGCCGGGAAGATTTTAACCAGCCGCACTTTTGAAGATTCCGCCAGGCTGATATCGGTTGGGGTCATGCATCCGGGGATCCATAACAAACCGGCATCATTGATAAAACGACCCACCTCCGGGTTTACCACCGGGGAAACCATAAAATCAGCACCGGCATCAAGGAATGCCTCGGCATCTTTAACTGTTTTAATGGTACCGATTCCCAGTTGCATCCCGGGAAGCCTGTTTACGACCTCACGTTTCATTGCAATAAAATTCTGCAATGCATTTTCCCCGCGGTTGGTATATTCTACTGCCCGAATGCCGCCGCCATAAAGGGCTTTTAAAACGTCCATGCTCACCAATCCGCTTTCATGGTAATAAAGCGGGAGCATCCGTTGCCTTAAAATCAATTGTTGTGCAGTTTCCTTTTTGCCCATCATCAGCGGTTTTCAGATTTGCCGGATATTAATGATTGATCTGATCGGATCTGCAGTGGAAATACCATCGACTCTTCCTTTGATTATAATTCCCGCAAGCAAATCTTCTTTTATTTATTGATCCGATCGCTGCCTTTCGTTCGCCGGACAAATTACATAAAAGCAGCGGGAATTATTCAAATTAAAACCCGGATTATAATGATACACCTCTTTTCCACGGAATAAAATCGTCCTGTTCCAATTTAACTGCTTTCACGATCTCTTCGCCTGAAGCAACCTTTATAACGTAGTCGAGTATGCGCTCACCGGCCTGTTCGATCGTTTCGGCGCCCTCGATAATGGTACCGGTATTTATGTCGATAATATCATTCATTTTCTGGTACAAAGCCGTATTGGTAGAAATCTTTATTACGGGAGCAATCGGATTTCCCGTAGGTGTTCCCAGTCCGGTGGTAAATAGAACAACGGTTGCGCCGCTACCCACTTCCGCCGTGGTAGATTCCACATCATTGCCCGGAGTGCAAAGAAGATTTAAGCCCGGTTTATTTACTTTCTCCGGATAATCCAGCACATCGGTAACGGGTGAAGTCCCGCCTTTTTTTGCGGCCCCGGCCGATTTGATGGCATCGGTAATCAATCCATCTTTAATATTCCCGGGTGAAGGGTTCATGTCAAAACCACTGCCGGTAGCTTTCGCCCGGTTATTGTAGGTGGTCATCAGGTCCATAAACCGGCTGGCGGTTTCTTCATCCACACAACGATCGCTCAACTCCTGTTCTACACCACATAATTCCGGAAATTCAGAAAGGATAACGGTTCCGCCCAAAGCCACGAGCAAATCGGAGGTATAACCAATAGCAGGATTTGCCGAGATCCCCGAAAAGCCATCGGAACCGCCACATTCCAGCCCAATGACCAGTTTGTTTAAAGGGGCCGGTTCTCTTTTTGATTCATTGGCAATCATTAATCCGGCAAAGGTTTTTTTAATGGCCTGATCCATCAATTCTGTTTCCGTACCCAGCTTTTGCTGCTCAAGCACAAACAGGGGTTTACTGAAAAGCGGGCTTCTCCGGTGAATTTCTCTTTCCAGCCCGGATACCTGTGCGTTCTGACAACCCAGACTCAATACCGTGGCGCCGGCCACATTTGGATGAGTGATGTACCCGGCAAGCAATCCGCAAAGCGCGTCCGAATCGGTACGTGTTCCACCGCAACCCATGGAATGTTCCAGAAATTTTATTCCGTCGACATTAGGAAAATATTCCGATTTTGGCTGGGCCCTGAAGTGGGCTGTTTCCAGTGCGTTGAAACGGTTGCTCAGAATTTCATCCACCGATTTGCCGCTTTCTTTTAAGCGAATCAGTTCAGAAAGCTGCTGTTCATATCCGGTCGTATTCTTTTTAAATCCCAAACCTTCCAGGAACAATTGTTTTAATAATCCAATGTTCCGGTTCTCACAAAAAACCATGGGGATCACCAGCCAGTAGTTGCC
>JAEZAY010000434.1 GCA_023427575.1 Bacteroidota bacterium
TCTTTATACAGGCTGGATGTATACCGCGATCATCTCAGAAAACGCCGGAACGTTCAAACCATAATGGTCGGATTTTCCGATGGAACCAAAGACGGCGGCTACCTGATGGCCAACTGGAGCATCTATAAGGCCAAAGAAGAACTGACCCGCATTTCAAGAGAATATGATGTGGATGTAGTGTTTTTTGACGGCAGAGGCGGGCCACCGGCAAGAGGCGGCGGCAAAACGCATAAGTTCTATGCTTCGATGGGAAACAATATTTCCAACGAGCAGATTCATCTTACCATCCAGGGGCAAACCGTAAGTTCCAATTTCGGAACTGTCGACTCCGCTCAGTTCAATATTGAACAGTTATTAAATGCGGGCATCTCCAATGGATTACTGGATAATCATCAGTCAACGCTCGAATCCAATCAGGAAGAACTGATCCAGGAAATGGCCGATGAAAGCTTCCGGGCCTATATCGCGCTGAAAGAGCATCCTGAATTCATGAGTTATCTCTCTTTTATCAGCCCTTTAAAATTTTATGGCGAAACCAATATTGGCTCAAGGCCTGCGAAAAGAGGTTCATCTTCCAAGTTGAACCTGAAAGACCTGCGGGCAATCCCATTTGTAGGCGCCTGGAGTCAGTTAAAGCAAAACGTAACCGGTTATTATGGAGTGGGAACTGCTCTTTTTGAAATGGAGAAAAAAGGCAAACTGGGCGATGTGAGAAGCCTCTATCAGCAATCATTGTTTTTCCGCACCCTGATCGACAACTGCGAAATGGCGATGAAGAAATGTTTCTTTCCCCTTACAGAACACCTGGCATCTCAACCGGTGTACGGAGAGATCTGGAACCTGATCTATTCGGAATATGAACTGACGCAGCGATATCTTTTCAAGATAACCGGTAACAGCGAACTGATGGCAAATTATCCGGTAGAACAGTTATCGGTACAGATGCGCGAGCGGATTGTGTTGCCGCTTACTACCATCCAGCAATATGCGATGTCGGAGATCCGGGAAATGGAAGAAAAAATGATTCCCAATCCCTCGAGAGAAAATTATGAAAAGCTGGTGATCCGCTGCTCCTTTGGGATCATCAATGCCGGAAGAAATTCTGCCTGATAAAAAAAGGATTGGAAAACCAGAACCTGAACCGCTGAAGATCACAGCAGCTGTTCCGGCAGGTTTTCCAATCCTAACTCAGGTATTATTGTTCTGATAAGATCAGATCAATGGCCGCACTCAGCTTACGTTCAATGGCCGGACCTTCAAATCCAATCGACTTAAACTGGATTGAACCATCGGGGGCGACCACATAGGTTGCGGGAATAACATTAAATCCGAACTTTTCACCCAGACGCTGATCATTGGTATAAAATACCGGAAAGGAATAACGTTTGTTCCCATACCAGCCCTGAGCATCCTGCAGGCTGTTATTTGAACCGGTATTCACGATCATTACCTGCACCCTCGAATCCTTCCTGTACTTCTCATACTGATTTTGCAGGTAGGGCATCTGTTTCATACAAGGCACACACCAGGTAGCCCAGAAATCAATAATCAGAAGTTTATTCTTCATTGATTCCGGAGAAACCGGATTGCCTTTTATATCCACCAGATTTTCCATAACCGGCGCGGGCAGATTGATCCTTTCTTTTTTTAACTGGGCTGTCATAAGTTCCTTCCAGTGATTCCTGACCCTCTTTTCTTCTGCCTCCCAATTCAAACTTTTGCTATTCCAGGCCAGGAAATCAGATTTCATTTCCTTAAAAGCGGTGGTATCATCCGCATCCATCCATGCCCGCTGCATTGAATACTCATAGGCTTTTCCAAAATTTTTCAGACTCCTGTACACCTTTGAAAGATCAGACAATGTTTCAGGATCCTGTGAAAACTCCACGGCCCTGGTGGCCGCCTGTTCGGCCGCTGCCCTCCTGCCCAATTTCTGAAGAATAAGCGCCTTCAGCGAAAGGCTGTTTGCCTGCGCTTTAGCTGTTACCTGTTTACGCGTTTCCTGATTCACCGGTGCGGGCAGATGACCTGTTTCCGGAAAATAGCGGATGAGCCCCGCCGGATATTTGTCGGCATACTGGTAAAGACTATCGGTCAGTTTTAAGGCCTGATCCAGCAAAATATTATGCTCCACAAAAAATCGGGCGGTTTCATAAAATTTCTCTGGTTTATAGGGAGTAGTATCCGGAACAATCAGACTATAATGCAAAAGCGTGTTTTTAGAATCGGCCCGTTTAGCATAATATTCCATCAGGATCCGGCGGAAAGGCTCCAGGTACACCTGATCTTTCTTACTCGCTCCATTGATGATTTCATCTGTCTTTTTCTTTCTTTCCTGCTCATCTTTTATTGCCCGAACATCCGAAGCAATCAGTCCATACCCGGCTTCTGATCTTGGATATCGCTTTTTTACGATCTCCCGGATGGAATCAAGCCTGGAATTTTCACCGATGATCAGATACCCCATAGTTACGCGGTTCAGATTGCCCATTACGCCCGGGTTTTCGTTGAATCGCGCCGCGATAATATCCAGTCCTTTCTGCCGCAGGGCCGCTTTTTCCTCAGGGCCTGCCTTCTGCATCTTATTATGAACCAGACGGAGGCGGGCTTCGTAATTGTCGGGATACACCGACAATTCTTTTTCCAGTAAAGCTTTTTGCTTCACTGATAATGTTGAGTCCCTGCCTAATTGGGCAGAGAGGCTGTACGACTCATACAGATATCCATTCCTTACCCTTTCTCCATTTCTCACCACTTCCACCGCATAATGTTTACGTTGGCCTGGCATCATCCGGCTATTTCCACTTTCCAGGTAAAAAGTTGCATAAGCGCCATAAAATGGAACGGTAAAACCGGTTTCCCAAATGCCATTCTTCTTTTCCATCGGGATCCGCCACGGCAATTCATAAAAGGTGGAATAGGAAAAAACCAGTGTTACAGATGTAGCCGTATCCCCGATCGCCGAGCCGGGCTTGCGGGGATCAAATTTTACGGTAAAGGATTGGCCTGGCTCCGGCTTTTGCGGGTATAGTTGGACCGGATCATTTCCAAAACAAACCATCCCGGCAAAAAGCAGGATCAGCGAACAAAACATTTTCATTCCGATCTTATTTATAAAATTCATAAGCACTAATTACTAATTATAACCCGGATTTTGTTCCAGGAAGGTGTTCGTCAGGATTGCGCTGGTAGGGATCGGAAACAATAGGTCGGTGGCTGTAATATCCGGTTTTTCAACCGCCAGTACAGTCAATGATCTTCCCGTACGTTTCAGGTCGAACCAGCGATGCCCCCATTCCGCAAATAACTCAGCCCGGCGTTCTTTTTCGACTGCAAGAAGCAGCTCGGGCTCCGTAATTTCAGCAGGCAGATCTTCCAGTCCCGCTCTTTTTCTGATCTCATTCAGATCCTGGCGGGCCTCTTCAGCCTTGCCCTGTCTGGCTCTTGCTTCAGCCCTGATCAGGTACAATTCTGCAAAGCGCATAACCATGGAGTATTCTTCCACCGGCGTTTTTGTTCTGATTTTGTATTTGAATGGATAATGATAGGTAGTGCCGCTCAACACAAACGTATTTAACCAGTTTGCCTTTCTGAGATCGTTTTCTTCAAAACTTTCCACCGCCGAATTATAAGCGGGATAAAAAGAACGCCCTCCGGCCACGGCAGGAACCAGATTAAATCCTTCCCAGGTATTTACCCCGGCAGTTGAGGTATTTACAGTTTGCCATTGCAACAGGGCTTCGCCGCTGTTTTTAAGAAATACGGCCGAAAGATCGGATAGCAGCGAATACCGGTTGTCAGCAATCACTTTTGAAGCTTCCGTTTCGGCAAGGGCCCAGTCACCGCGATAGAGATAAACCCGGGCAAGCAGGGTCGTTACCACCGCTTTATTTGCGCGGGTACGCTCGGCGGAAGGATAGTTTTCGCCAATCAGATTCTGCGCATCTTTCAGATCGGCAATTATGGAAAGATAAACGGAATCTGTGGGGGTCCGGGGCAGATTGGTATTGACAGCATAATCCGTATTAAGAATCAGGGGCACATCGCCAAAATAATTGACGAGGTAGAAATAATTGAATGCCCGCAAAAACTTCGCTTCTCCCGTCAGTTGATTCTTTGCATTTGGAGAAAGACTCACCGAAGCCGA
This sequence comes from Bacteroidota bacterium, assembly GCA_023427575.1. Taxonomy (GTDB): domain Bacteria; phylum Bacteroidota; class Bacteroidia; order Chitinophagales; family Chitinophagaceae; genus Flavitalea. The sequence goes on from JAEZAY010000434.1 coordinate 4,148, forward strand.
GAGGCCTTCAAGCACTGAATTCAGATGATAGATATAACGGTAAGGATTATCCCATAATGCGCGGACGAAAGAATTTCCCGGCAGAATATTATTCAGTTTCATTTCATCATAGGGCGCGGAACTGAGCCCATAATAAAACTCATCGGCGGCCATGGCGGGAAGAAGATTGCCATGACTGTTTGCAAACTGGCTGTTAAAAGCATTCATCAGGCTATAAACTCCAAGCACAGCCGAAGTGGCGGTTTTATCGTCGGTAAATACAGTTCCAGATTCAAGTTGATTTTCCGGAGAGGGAACATCCACAAATTTGGTGCATGAAACCTGTAACAGTATCGATGCGATTATTACAGTATATATTGTTCTTTTCATTATTGCTGTTTTCATTATTTACACTTTATTTACTTATAAGCCGAAACGCAAGCCGATCGTATAGCTTCTGAGAACCGGCAGTGCCAACGGCTTCACTGATCCAAACGGATTCACCTGCGAAACAAAATCGCGGTCGAAACCTTTCGTTTCCGGATCCAGCCCCCGGTAATTGGTTATAGTAAATAAATTTTGTCCCTGAAAATAAATACTGCTGCTGCTGATCTTCCAGCGACCGGTAAGATCCGACAGATCATACGAAAGCGAAACGTTTTTTAAGCGGATGAAAGAAGCATCCCCCCAAACCGCATCGGAATAGCGGTAGTAGTTACGGAAAGCGGTATAAGAAGCAGCCGATGAACTAACAGCCGCTTTCGGAATGGAGGTAACATCTCCTGGCTTGGTCCATCTGTCCAATGCCGCCTTATCCTTGTTTTTCATCAAACCATAACCATTGGCCATCGGACCATAATCATACATCGGTCCTTCCTGGCTTACAAACTGGAAGAAAACGCTTAAACGGAATTTCTTATAATCGAAATCATTGGCAAAACCGCCAAAAAATGCGGGAATGGTTGATCCCATTACAACATAATCCTGATTTTCGGCCAGTGATCCGTTTCCATTCACATCCAGGAATTCCGGAATGCCGGTTTGCGCGTTCACGCCCAAAAACTGAAATCCTTTTACAATCCGGATCGACTGTCCGATCTCATAACTGTTTGCGTCGGCAGAACTTGCAAGTCCTGGATATTCCAGCAGTTTGTTTTTGGGGAATGAAATATTCAGGGAAGTATTCCAACTGAAATCTTTTCTGCGTACATTTCTTGTATTCAGTTCAAATTCAAGTCCCGAGTTTTCTACCAGTGCAGGCAGATTCGCGGTATAGGATGTAAAGCCGGATTGAGAAGACAATGCATATCCTACCAGTTGATTGCCCGAGCGATTGTTGTAATAGCTGGTAGTAAAGAGAATGCGGTCGTTCAGGAATCCGAGTTCAAGTGCCGCTTCCAGTTTTTTATTCACTTCCCAGCTATAGTTTGGATTGTACACGCGGGTTGGATATAAACCGCTTTGTCCGGCATAAGGAAAACTGGTTGCACTCCAGGTATCGAGATACTGATAGTCGCCAATCTGATCGTTTCCGGTAGAACCGTAGCTACCGCGGATCTTACCGAAGCTTAAGAATGGAAGAGCATCACTCACAAAATCTTCATTGCTGAAAATCCAGGCGGCTCCTACAGCTCCAAAATTCCCAAAACGTTTACCGGGTCCGAAACGCGATGAACCATCTCTTCTGAAAGTAGCGTTTACAAGATACCTGTCCATCAGGTTGTAGTTCGCTCTTGCAAAAACCGAATTATAATGATACAGGTTGTTGACATTATTAGCCACCATTAGGCTGGTAGCAGCCTGCATGCTTTTTAAAAGTGCATCACTGGCATAGCCGCTGCCGCGAATATTATTTCCTTCGGTGATGCTTTCCTGCCAGCTTGCCCCCAGCAGAACATTCAGTTTGCCCGATCCGATCGTTTTCAGATAATCTATATGTGGTTCGATAATATAGGTACCCACTTTAGTGCTTCCATACTGCGCCGTACTTCCGGGTGCGGTCAGCGGATTAAAGCCCGAATTGGGAAAAGTCTGAATCTGGCTCATTGAAGATTGCGTATATCCCAGGTTGGCTTTCAGATTTAATCCCGGAATGATGGTATAACGGAGAACGCTATTCGCAATCAGGTTGGTGGTATTGGTTTGATAAGTCCGATTCAGGTAAGCAAGCGGATTCTGCTCGTTTCCGAACCAGTGCAAAGATCCGTCGGCATTGTATACCGGGTAGTTTGGAGGCAGATCTATATACTGCGTGATATCGGTGGGAACCGACTTGTTCTTGTCAGTTGTCACGTTCATGGTAGCAGAAATATTAAACTTGCCATTGGCATTGCTGTGATCTACATTAAAAAGCAATCCTCCTCTTCTGTATCCCTGGTCGCCCAGAACAACCGTTGTTTCATTTCTGAACGTGGAACTTAACAAAAACCGCGTTTGTGCCGTACCACCTGAAACGGAAACCTGTGCTTCCCAAAGTTTGGCCGTATTTCCGATCAGAAGATCCTGCCAGTCTGTGTATGCATTCTGATCCCATAAAAGAAGATCGGGAGCATTGGCTTCTGTTTTATCTACACCGTCATTTTCAAAAGCTTCCTTCCTCAGGGCAATGTATTCGCTGGTGGAAAGCATCTCCAGTTTTCTGGAAACTTTACTGATACCTGTATAAATATTCGCATTTACCTGGCTGGTACCGGCTTTTCCTTTTTTGGTGGTGATCAGGATTACCCCATTCGCCGCTCTTGATCCATAGATCGCGGTTGCATCGGCATCTTTTAATACATCAATGCGCTCGATATCGGCGGGATTGATGCTGTTCAGCGGACTCTGTTTCCCGCCCGCACCTGAGAATTGATTCAGCGCTCCGGAAATAAAAGGAACTCCATCGATGATGTATAGCGGATCATTGCCGTTTTTAATCGAATTTTCGCCGCGGATCCGAACATCAAAACCAGATGCCGGTGATCCGTTTGATGATGTAATCAGCAAACCGGAAACCCGCCCCTGCAATGCCGCCAGCGGATTTGATACGGGCTGCCTTTCGATCACTTCCGATGTTACGCTCGATACCGATCCGGTATTAAAGCGGCGGGCCGTTCTTCCATAAGCGATCACCTGTACTTCATCCAGTTGGCTAACCCTGGTGGTAACCTGAACGATGATCTCGCTCCGGTTATTGACCCGGACTTCCTGGGTCTGAAGATTTGTACCGGAAAAAACAAGGGTGGCAGTCTCGCTGAGATTTCTGATTTCAAAATATCCGTCCGAATTGGTGGTGGTGGCTCTTTCACTGCCCTTTACCGAAACGGTGACCATCTCTACGGGCTCACCATTCTGGTTAATAACCCTGCCTTTAACATCAAGAACCAGAATTTTCTTCGCTTCACTGTTTTCTGATTCCGGAAGAACCGGCTTCCTTTTCAGCACGATTGTTTTTTCAACAATGGCATAGCTGAAGGGCTGGTTTTTAAAACACTCTTCCAACACGCTTTCAAGGGCGGCTCCTTTCATATCAAGACTAACGCGCTCTGCCTGGCGGATCAGCTTTTCATTATAGAAAAACTGGTAGCCGCTTTGTTTTTCCAGCTCCCTGAAAACTTTCTGTAGCGGAAGATTTTTTCCGCTGATGGTAATGCTCTGGGTAAAGCCATTCGCGCTTAACTGAAGGCATCCGGCAAAAAACAGGAAAGTCAATAATTTCATTTTCAATACCAGTTGAGGGTTTGAAAAACCCGGCCTGGAAAACCAGGATTTACAATAAGCAGTTAAATGCATAACTTGGGTTGGTTTGGTTATTAATTACAGTTTACCGACTGATTGATCTATTAGCTGAACTCCGAACCGGTTAGTGCGCCACACTGCCGGTTTTTTCATTCAGCCAGTTTTTTTGCACAGCTGTTTATCTGATGCTAAGCTTTGATCCGGAAATGGAAATCTCCAGTTCGCTGTATTCAAGTATTTTTAAAAATTGCGACAGGTTCACATTCCTGGATATCGTACCACTGAAGCGATCGGAAGGAATTCCTCCGGGATATTCCACTTCAATATCGTACCAGCGAACCGCCTGCTCCATCATCGTTTTAATATCCGTGCTGTTAAACCGGAAGAATCCATTCTTCCAGGCTACCACCTCATCAAGAAGAACCTCATCCGAGATTTCCAATTCCTGATTTTCGTTTGTACTTGCCTGTTGCCCGGGTTTTAATATCGCCTTGTTTTGTTTAGTAATAAGCTGAACAGAGCCTTCCAGCAGGGTAATCAGATTTTTCTCGGGTGAATAAGCGTTCACATTAAAGCTGGTGCCCAGCACCTTTAACTC
>JAEZAY010000494.1 GCA_023427575.1 Bacteroidota bacterium
CTGGGTTATATTGATTCGCTGTGACTTGTTTTTATTTAGCCGGAAGTTTCAATTTTTAGGATTTATTCCGGAGCCCGTTTTTTTTGCTCCACTTTTTTTCTAAAAAAAAGTGGAAGGGGTCATTTACAATAACTGCTCGTAACCTACTGTTGATACAGGTTTCAGGTAAATTGAAAATTATTAACCGGACACCACTGTTCTCTCCGTTTCCATTTTACTTTTTTGTCCGACAGTTTGGTATGCAGAGATCCGGCCAGTTCCGGGATTCAAATCATTTTAAAACAGCTCTTATGTTTTACTATTTAATCAACCAGAATAAAGAGGATCTGATTTATATCGTCAGAAAATCGGAGAAAAAAAGTTTCCTGAATAAGATGGCGGGAAAAATTGTTTACAGTGCCGATAATATCCTGGAACTGCTTCCCAGAATTCATATCCAGCCTTTGAGAGGCTTTGAAGAAAGATATAATTAAAAAGATCTTCCATGAAACAAAAAACCGCTCAGCCAGTCAGGATCGATCTGAATATTACAGTATTCATGATAGCGGTTTCATTGATCTCGGTATTTATTCTCGCATTCAGGTACCAGAATACAGAACCCTGCGGGGAAACGCGGATCATGGAAGATGGAACTGTCAATTATGAAGGTGCCCTGATCCGCTTCCGGATTCGCGGTGCTACGGGATCCCGGTATGAATGGACTTTCAGCGATGGATTTAAGCCCGTTACGCACGCGGCGGAGATCCGGCATGCATTTCTCAAAGCCGGGCAGTATACGGTTGCGGTAAAAATAGACGGCCGTTGCAATGGTTTTACAACAGTAACAGTGGCCAGTACGCCGGAGCTTGTAAGAGATTACAGCGGATCGTTTATTGCACCCGATACTGCGTTTGTAAATAAACCCGTTCGGTTCCGTGATACCTGCTCCGATGCATTTTCATGGGAATGGAATTTTGGCGAGTCGGAGCTGTTATATACTGAAAAGGAGCCGGTGTATGTTTATCTCAGTGCCGGTGAAAAAACGGTGACGCTGAAACTCAATGGAAGACCCGACCGGGTGTATGTCCGAAGCATTTATGTAAAGGAACCGGATCAGCTGATTCCTTTGCCGCCGCCGCCACCCGAACAACCGGTTTATCCTGTGCGGCCGCCCGTTATTCCCAATAGTCCATCCGATACCATTCAGGTTCCCGAATCACCGGTCCGGCCCAAAGACTCGGTTCGGCTGTATCCGGTAATTCATGCCAGTGAAATGGCTTCACTCCTGGAACAGGTGGTTTCAGGAAAAAAGCAGGCTGAACATTTTTTTAAATATTTCTGTGATAACAAGGATATAACGGTGATGTATAATGGAACGGAAATGAGTTTTTCCGGAATGTGTATTGCCCTTGCCGGCTATAAATCGCCGAAGAAGATCAGGAAACCGGAAGTGGAGATACAGCAAAACAGCCTGAACAATTGTATCAGCCGGATGAATGTGATTGTTCAAAAAAGAAAGCTGACAGACCGGCTCCTTAACAGAAACGATTGAACCGGCTCTTTTAATAAGCATTTAGTGTTGTTACCATTTTACACCCTTCTGCGACTATAACTATTATTCACTATTAAAAATTTAAACATGTCATTCAATGCGAAAATGAAATTTGGAAACAAAGAGGGAATTGATGTATTAAAGTGTTTCTACAAGCTGCACCGGGATGTTGATGCAAAAGGAAGGCCTTCATCCGGAGTGTATGGCGGAACCATCAACCTTACCATTGAGTCAACCGATGACACCAGTATTGTGGAATCGATGGTGAACCAGTACAAACCCGTTGACGGAGTCATCACATTTAAAAAGAGCGATGAGGATGCCAAGATGAAAGAACTGGAGTTCACCAAAGCCTATGTTATCGACTTCGAAGAAGTAATTGATGTTGCCGGCTCGAAGCCCATGGAAATGGTATTTACCATTTCCGCCGAAACGCTTAAAATCGGGAATGCCGAACATAAGAACGAATGGCCTGCATGATCTATCCGGTTCTGACCTCAGGTACAGACGAGATCCTTCACATAAATCATTAATCTGGTTGTAAAAAATCTGCAAAACAGATTCTTCCGAGAACCCTCCGTTCCGAAAATACCATAACCTCTGTTGGAATGGAAGCCGGTAATTGAAGACTTCCGGATTAATGATTTATCCAATCTTTTTATATGCACAATCAGGTAATAGCAGATATTGAAATAGAAGATCAGCGGATTGAATACTACAGTTCGGTTATAATCCGTCAGCAGTTTAATTCTCACCATGAATTTGCTATCCGGATTCGCTACGATGTATTGGGAAAGGCGGATTCGTTCAGCCTAAGCAATGCTCAAAAAATGATTGGTAAAGCCGCTGTGATAAAGCTGCGGTATGCAAACAGGGGAGAGCTGGCTTATGAATTTCGGGGTCTGGTTTGTGAAATATCCCTGGAACAATCGGAGAATTTTACCAGTGAACTGGTGATTAAAGGATACAGTCCCACCATTGTGCTGGAAAACGGTTCTCATTTTTCATCATTTTATAAAAAATCATTAGCAGACATCGTTCGCCAGGTAACGGGCACGCTTTCCAATCTCAATTGCAGGGTTAATACCGAACCGGAATACAAACCCGAAATAGAATATTTCTGTCAGTACCGGGAAAGCAGTTTTCATTTTTTGAATCGTCTTTCCGCTGATTTTGGAGAATGGTGCTATTATGATGGAAAAGAACTGTTTTTTGGTAAGCCATCTGCGCCACCGGAAACAGAAATTACCTATGGCGAGGATGTCCATAATATTCAGATCTTACTGCGGGTGATGCCCATGAAGTTCAGCTCCTATTCTTATCTTTCAAAAGATGATAAGGTAATTTGCGCGGATTCGCCATCAGCCCTTGAAGGAATGAATGAATATGCGCAGTTTGTTATGAGCGAATCAGACAAACTGTTTTCAGAGCCGACCCATTATCCTTTACGACAGCGCGTGAGCTCCAAATCGGAGCTGGATGAATTTATAAAAAAGGAAAAGGCCGCTATAGCCGCCAGGCTGCAGATTTTATCTGGTACCAGCGATAATCCTGCCTTATTCATCGGAACCATTGCCGATGTAAAATATTCACGTTTTGAAAACAGTTCCATTGTTAAGGAAGATTATGGAAAGTTCGTGCTTACTTCCGTTGAGCATTGTATAACTGAAAATGGAAAATACTTTAACCGGTTCGAAGGGATTCCCTCTGGTATTGGAGCCGTTCCGGTGCAAAATATAATTATGCCGGTGGCCGAATCGCAGCTCGCGACGGTTACCGATAATAAAGATCCCGACAATATGGGCCGGGTGCGGGTTCAAATGTTTTGGCAGCAGGCTGTGAACGAAAAGACCGGATGGTGCAGGGTGATGACACCCGATGCCGGAGGCGGAAAAGACGGAGCCAAAAACCGCGGGATGGTTTGTATACCAGAAACGGGTGATCAGGTAATTGTAAACTTCCGCCACAATGATCCCAATAACCCTTACATCGATGGAAGTATGTTTCATGGTAAATCGGGTGGGGGTGGTGGTGAGGGGAATAAATCAAAAAGTCTTACTTCACTTTCGGGCAGTAAGGTCAGTATGGATGGAGATGCGATTTCCATCATCGATGCTGCCGGAAACAGCATTCTCTTCGACGGGGGCGGAAAAATTGATATCAAATGCAGCTCCAGCATTTCACTCACCGTTGGCGGTTCATCCATAACAATGGATTCCGGAGGAAAGATCGCGATCACCGGATCCGAAATTACTATCTCCGGTTCTACAAAAGCCATTATGAAAAGTACCGCATCATTTACTGCCGAAGCAAACAAAGCAACAACAAAGGGCGATACGGTTGAAGTAAAAGGAGACACAACCGTTGATATCCATGGCGGAAGTTCAGCACTCCTGAAAAGTGATACGAAGCTGGACCTGGGCTCACCTACCACTACTGTACAGGGCGATTCAAACTTAAAACTGAAGAGCACCGGCTCCGTTGATATCGACGGAACAGCCACCACCAACGTGAAAGGCGGATGTGTTAATCTCAATTAAACGACCATGATTTCTGAACACAATCCTGTTGCGGAACTGATACATCAGATCCAGGAGAAATGGATCAGCGAAATATCATCAAAGCCTGAAATAAAGCTGGTGCGCTGGGTTATTGATCCCCGTCATGCCCGGCTGTTTGAAGGCTTTTTAAAGTTAGAGGCCACAGAACACGGATCACTGCCCGAGCTGGTTATTACGCTACTGACGCCATTCTTAAATGAAGAAAGTTTTGCTTCCGAACTGATCGATTCCTGGAAAACCGGGTTTATGAACGATCATAAAACACGAGACAGGCTGGATCCTGAAAAAAAGATTTTTCAATACGATCACAGTCACTACAATGAAAATCATTCAAATGGTAAATCGCAGGTTTATGAACTGCTTGAATGTATCCGCCTGATCAGGCTATCAATGATAGATAAAGACATAACAC
>JAEZAY010000113.1 GCA_023427575.1 Bacteroidota bacterium
GCTGCCGCTTTATTACCGGCTCAACCTCACTTCTATTTATAACTATCTGCAGCACCGGTTCGGGATGGTTTCGTATATAACGGGGGCGCTGTTCTTTCTGATCTCCCGAACCCTGGGAGCCACTGCCCGCCTGTATCTGGTGATCAATGTGCTTCAGATCTTTATTTTAAAAGAGATGGGCGTACCCTTCGAGGTAACTACTTTTATATTTCTGCTGATGGTGCTTCTCTACACTTTTGAAGGCGGCGTTAAAACCATTGTATTCACCGATACTCTTCAAACCACATTTATGTTGCTGGGCCTGGTGGTTTGCACGGTTTATATTATGGACGATGTGGGTTTAACGGCCACCAATACACTCGCGGAACTTACCGAAAGAGGATTGACAAAAGTATTTAATACGGATGTGGACAGCTCTTCTCATTTTCTGAAACATATCTTGGGCGGGGCCTTCATAACCGTAGCAATGACAGGGCTCGACCAGGAAATGATGCAGAAGAATATCAGCGTTCGCAATCTCCGCGATTCACAAAAAAACATGATCACCTTCAGCATAATCATGGCCCTGGTTAATTTTCTATTCCTATTTCTGGGTGGATTGCTGTATGTATTTGCCGCCGATAAAGGGATCACCGTGCCGGCCGACGATCTGTTTCCAACCGTAGCTCTTAGTTATATGCCTACGGCTGTATCCATCATTTTTGTTATCGGATTGATTTCGGCCCTGTTTCCAAGTGCCGACGGAGCACTGACAGCCCTCACCTCCTCTTTTTGCATCGATATGCTGGGAATGAAACGCCGCGACTGGGACGAAAAGAAACGCAAACGGATCCGGCTCCTCGTGCATTTTACTTTTTGTTTTGTGTTTTTTATGGCCGTGCTCATGTTTAAATGGATCGATAACAAATCGATCATTGATGTAATCCTTAAAGTTGCCGGCTTTACGTACGGTCCCCTGCTGGGATTATTCGCCTTCGGAATTCTGACCAAAAGAGTGATCAACGACCGTTATTCGCTGATTGTTTGCCTGCTGGCGCCGGCACTGATCTTCGGAATCGATTTTATCAATAATATAAGCTGGTACGAATCGCAGCTAAAAGTTTCCGGCGCCTGGATCGATAATATCCGTTCCATCTCGGAATCGGTATTCGGCAGTTTTAAAATCGGATACGAGCTGCTGATCTATAATGGCCTGCTAACATTTCTCGGGCTCTGGCTGATCTCCAAAAAAGCGGCACAACAAACAGCCTGAGTTTGCGTTACATAAACGGGTGCCATCCTTATTGAAGTATGAGGATGGCATTTTTATAACGTGAATTGTTAAGAATTCGTTTATAGTTCGGGGAAGATCTGCAATTCTGCGGGCCTTTGAGCCGGACCGGCTTGTACACTGCATCATGCCTCATTATCTTTGTGTAAATTTGTCTGGTTGGAATTTATTCAGAAAACGGCAGAACAGTACGCGGAAAGATATACGGATCCGGAAGATGAATTGCTGGCGCTGATCGCGAAGCAGACTTCCGAAACGCATTCCGCAGCGCATATGCTAAGTGGTCATGTGCAGGGAAGATTTTTATCGTTTTTAAGTTCTTTACTTAGTCCGGAATATATACTCGAAATCGGAACATTTACAGGTTACAGCGCGCTTTGCCTTGCAGAAGGTTTGACAGAAAGCGGTGAATTGCACAGCATTGAATTGCGACCGGAAGATGTTGCCACAGCCAGAAATAATATCGCCAAATCGGCCTGGGCCGCTCAGGTTTTTGTGCATGAAGGAAAAGCCGCCGAAATTATCCCGGCTCTTGATTTTACCTGGGACCTGGTGTTTATTGACGCCGATAAAACGGGCTATATCGATTATTATAATCTGGTATTGCCGCGTTTACGTTCCGGCGGACTAATTATTGCCGACAATGTATTGTTCCACGGACAGGTTCTGGAAGAACCGGTCGCAGGGAAAAATGCGTTGGCCATTCAGGCGTTTAATGAACATGTAAAAAAAGATGATACTGTAAACAGGATAATGCTGACCGTTCGCGATGGATTGATGTTAATCCGGAAAAAATGAATCATTATCCTGAATATTATTTTAAAAAACAATCAGACAGATGAAAATTACTGCTCTTACCTGTTTGTTGATTTTTTCTTCCTTCCTGTTAATTGCACAGCCCGGAGTTGAGATCGTCAGTTATATAAATACCTACAAGGACCTGGCTATGCAGGAAATGCAAAGAACCGGAGTGCCTGCATCTATTAAACTTGCACAGGGAATTCACGAAACTTCTGCCGGCAAAAGTGATCTGGTGATGCGCTCGAACAATCATTTCGGGATTAAATGCAAAAGCAATTGGGTTGGTGGCAAAGTATATCATGATGATGATGAAAGGGGCGAATGTTTCAGAAGTTATCAATCATCTGAAGATTCCTATCGCGACCACTCTGATTTTTTAAAAAACAGTCAGCGTTACGCATTTCTGTTTTCAATCGATCCTACCGATTATAAAGGCTGGGCATACGGACTTAAAAAAGCCGGTTATGCTACCAATATTAAATATTCCCAAATCCTGATCAGGATCATCGAGCAATATAACCTGAACCAGTATACGCTGATAGCAATGAATAGATTGCCGGCTGGCGGAGAGCAGATGGCGCGGGTTCCTACGCCGGAGGCTACCAGCCCTGTAGCACCCATTGTTCAGCAGGTAGCTGTCAATGCCGCAGAGCCAGCCCCGCCTGTTGACTATCCTTCGGGTGAATTTCAGGTTAACAGAACCCGGGTGATCTACGCATCCAAAGGAAGTTCACTGCTGGAGATTGCCGAAAAATATCATTTGCCTTACAGCCGCCTGCTCGAGTTCAATGATCTGGAAGATCAGGATGTGCTGGAAACGGATCAGCTTATTTATCTTCAGCGGAAAAGAAAATCCGGTTCTTCTGAATTCCATCTGGTTAAACCAGGTGAAACCCTGTATTCAATTGCCCAATTAACCGGAATCCGGTTAAATACGCTGGCCGAAATGAATCATCTGCAGCCCGGGATGAACCCGGCTCCCGGCGAAAAGTTACATTTGCAAAACCGGTCTGCACAGCGACCGGTACTGGCTACCGAACGAATGGCAAGTCCGCTTGTTCTGGAACCTCTGCTCACGGAAAGATCGACCCATATTGTACAAACCAGGGAGACCCTGTACAGCATTTCAAAAAAATACGGGGTAGAAATAGATAAGATAAGGGAATGGAATAAGCTGAACGGTTTTGATCTGAAGATTGGCCAGGAACTGGTAATAATTAAAAATTAAAGAATGGAAAGAATTCGGGTACACGATAAGGAATTTGAGCCCTATTTGTCGGAGGAAGAAATTCACGAAAGTATCCGGAAGATAGCCGAAAGCCTGAACCGCGATTATGCCGGTAAAAGACCCCTGTTCATTGCCATTTTGAATGGCGCATTTATGTTTGCTTCCGATCTTTTTAAAGAGCTGGCCATTGATTGTGAAATCTGTTTTATAAAGCTGGCTTCCTATAAGGGTACCAAATCAACCGGACAGGTGATCACTGCTATTGGCCTTGATATGGATATTTATGATCGTGATATTATAATTGTTGAAGACATTGTGGATACAGGGAAAACCCTGAATGAATTTTTGCCGCAGCTTCGCCATCAGCAACCCTCTTCGCTGAAAATCGTTTCCCTGCTTCACAAACCGGAGGCAACCGCTTTTCCGGTAATACCTGATTACCTCGGTTTTGCCATCCCCGATAAATTTGTAGTGGGATATGGTCTTGATTATGACGGTCTCGGAAGAAATATCAGCAGCATTTATCGCCTGGTGGAGAAATGATAACAAATACCGTAAAAATACGTTATTTGTAAAATAACCGCGGGAACCCCATGAAAATCAATGGAAATTTGATTTTCGACCTAAGATATCCGATTGAAGACGTCGTTTTTTATATTATGCTGGCTATTTATCTGTTCCTCTTCCTTTGCCCAATATTATCTGCGGGGTGAAATCAGGGATGAAAAGAACAATCCTTTGCCCAATGCCCGGATTGTATTGCATTCCTCACGTTATGTGTATTTATCAGGAACTTCCGGTGCATTCGGAATAACCAATTCGCATCCCCGCGATTCGATCACCGTTATCCTCGATGGTTATATTCAGGAGAAGGCTGAGCTTGATGCCACAAAATTTCAAACCGTTCACTTAAAACCTTTGTTAGCCGCGGCCGGGATTAAAAAAAACCGGCTCCTTTCCTTCACCAGAAATTTGCGGCCCGAAGAACAGGCCCGGTGGAGCGTTGGATCTGAAACTTACAGTTCTACGGTAGAAAACGAATTTCTGCAGGCAACAAAATACCCCGAATCAGGCTTTGCTGTTAACGGCGATAAAGCTTCCTACAGTAATATGCGGCGCTTTTTGAATATGCATTCGAAAGTTCCGCCCGATGCAGTCAGGATTGAAGAAATGATGAACTATTTCAGCTTTCCGGCAAATCCGCCTCCGCCCGACAGCGCCTTTGGATTCCGGTCCTTTGTAACTGATTGCCCCTGGAACCTGAATTCCCGTTTATTGTTCCTGCAGATGAATGCCAGAAAGATAGAGGCGGAGAAGATTCCACCCAGCAATCTTGTTTTTCTGATTGATGTATCGGGTTCGATGGATATGCCCAATCGGCTGCCGCTTTTAAAAGCCTCTTTTAAGCTGCTGATTGATAATCTGAGAGATCAGGATACCATTTCAATAGTGGTTTATGGAAGTTCCACCGGGGTTCGGTTGATCCCCACGTCGGGAAAAGAAAAAGAAAAGATCCGCAAGGCCATTGAGGAATTGAACCCGGGTGGTGCCACCCCCGGCGAATCCGGAATTCTGGCGGCTTACCGGATCGCCAGCGCCCAATATATTAAAGGCGGAAACAATCGGGTGATCATCGCCACCGATGGGGATTTTAATATTGGTCAAACTTCGGAAGATGACCTGGAACGACTGATCCTCCAGCACCAGAATTCCGGAATTTATCTGACCTGCCTCGGTGTAGGTA
>JAEZAY010000184.1 GCA_023427575.1 Bacteroidota bacterium
TTGTTACACCATGCATGGTAAGATCACCGGAAAGCTTGTATTCATTCTTTCCTGATTTTTTTATTGATTTGCTTTTAAAGCTCATCTCAGGATATTTTTCAGCATCAAAAAAATCGGCGCTTTTCAGGTGTTTGTCGCGCATTTCAACCCGGGTATCAATTGAAGCAATATCCGCCTTCAGCTCCACCACCGCATCACTGAAATCAGGTTTTGCAGAAGTAATGGTTACATCATACTTATTAAAATGACCAGGCACATCCGCTATTCCAAGATGCGTTACTGTAAATCCGAGTTTTGAATGAAATGGATCTGCGGTCCATACATCCTGTGCGAAAAGGCCCGTTGATAAAACTAATAATGAGGCAATAAAGGCGATCTTTTTCATAACTTTCTTTTTTCTGTTTTAATGATTGATTTTACTGATGATTCCAATGGCTTTAGACCAATGTTTGTTTAATTTTTATTACTTAGATATTGATTGAGAAATTCTCTGGTTCCTATGGGTTTTCGACCCAGAAGCTTTTCAAGAGTATCATCGCTGTGCGATAAGGCCCCGTTCACAAATGATTCACCGATTATGGTGGTCATTTCAATCATCTCTGCAGGCAAACCGGCTTTAGTTAGTTGTTCTTTAAAAACATTTACGGGAACATGCGTATACCTGACTTCTTTGCCGCTGATCTCGCCCATAATATCAGCGATCTCGCTTAAACTGTATGAATTGCCGGAAGTGATTTCATAAACGGTATTCCGGTGTGCGGCAGGGTTCTCCAGAACATTTGCAATAGCTTCCGCCATTTCGGAACGAAGGGCAAAGTTTACCTTGGCCTGATCGCCAGGGAAAAACCATTCGCCGGTTTCATGCGCTTTCCCGATGAACATGGGGATGAATTCAGCATAAAATGTATTTCGGAAAAACGTATACGGGATTCCCGATTGAATGATTTGCTTTTCGGTTTCCAGGTGGTCGGCAGCCAGAGGGCTTAATAACTTATCGGCCTGTACCAGACTGGTGTACACAAGATGTTTTACACCGGCTTCTTTTGCTGCTGCAATTACATTCTGATGTGCTGCAATCCGGTTTGTAAGCTCACTTGAAGATATGAACAGGAGCGTTTCTATGCCTTTAAATGCCCTAACCAGCGAAGCTCTGTCTCCATAAGCACCCACCCGCAGTTCCACTCCGTTTTCTTGCAATGCCTTTCCCTTCGACGATTCCCGTACCAGCCCTGCTATTTTCAGCGCCGGGTTTTTTTTCCGCAGGAACTGAATCGTAAGCTGTCCGAGGTTTCCATTTGATCCTGTTATTAAAATCATATTGATGTTTTTACGTAAATAAATTGATTACACTGCGGCTCTTAACTCCGAATCCTGCTCAATGGCAATGCCCGCATCCCTGAATACTTCTGCGGCCATTTCCAGAAATTCCGGTTTGGAAGCTCTTATCCTCCATCCGGCTCCTTCTGATGGTTGAAAAACCTGTACCAGCCTTGAATACGGAAAATGCCGGCTAAAGCTTTCGTAGGAACGCTCCAGTTCTGCTTCCGATAAACCTTCCGTCAGGCTGATCAGCAGTTTCTGATTGGCCACCACCCGGATCTTTTCGGCCAGGCCCGATTCTTCACCAGGTGCAATAGCCGTGATGATAATATCGGCTTCCCAGCACCCATCGAATGAACAATCCATGAGTTCCAGTTCTTTTTTTGTTTTTGCCGGAAGTGTTGCCAGCAGGCCGGCAGATTCTGCCGGTGATTTTGTGCAGAGAAGAAGGCGATAATTGCCATCGGCAAGACCTTTTACCAAAGGGCTCACCAGTTTTGCTTCCTTTCCTATAACTGTAATTGTTTGTCGCGTCCTCATAATCTTTCCGTGTTGATAGTGCAAAGTTATTCCAGCCAATCGGCGATTGCATTGCGTGAGCGCAAGAAAAAGCATTGACCTAAATCAATGGGAATTAGAGGGGCGCGGGATCATAAAAATTAACCCGCAAAGAGGACTATAAATAACGCTAACCCATAACCGAGAATATGAGTTAATTGCCTTTTTCAGCAATTTTGCGCCGGAGCCGGCTCAGGGTTTCGGGTTTTAATCCCATGTACGAAGCGATCATCCGCTGAGGAACCCGCTGCACGATATTCGGGTATAGGTTTATAAAAGAAATATACCGGTCTTCCAGAGTAAGACTGATTATAGAAGTCAGTCTTTTTTGCATCGCCAGATATGCACCGGTAATCTGCAGGCGTACAAATGTTTCATATCGTGGCACCTTTTTAAGAATCTCTTCCTGTGCCGATTTACTGATCAAAATAAGTTCCGAATCTTCGATCGCTTCGATATTATAAGTGGCCGGCTCCCCCGTCATAAAACTGTAGAGATCGGAAATCGTCCATCCTTCCAGTGCAAACTGAATGATATGTTCTTCACCCTTCTCATCTACCGAATAGGAACGGAGCGCTCCTTTTGAAACAAAGGCAATCGACTTGCAAACATCTCCTTCCTGTAAAAGATATTGCTTCCTGCGCAGCTTTTTCAGGGTCAGATATGATTTGATGATATCTTCTTCTTCGCTGGTAAACTCCAGTTTTTCGTTCAGCTTCTGTAAAAAAGAGTCGTACATGAATAATTTTATTATCCCATCCGCGAATGGCCGGGATGCAAACATAATACAAGGCAATGAATTCGGATGAAATGGCGATCCCCGGCCGCAATCCTTCCTTCTGTACCCGATTTTAGATTATCTTTGCACTCCTTATGAAATTTTACAATCTACTTATTAAATACCGGCTTCCTCTTGGACTGATTCTCATTGTAGTAGGCATAGCCGCCAATATCTGGAGCGGGTTCTGGCCTGCTTTTCCCGCCTACCTGATCGGTCTGATCCTGATTGCCGGTCATTTTTTTATCGGACCGCTCCGGCTGATCCAGGATCATATGGAATCGGGCGATATGGAAGGTGCTGAAAGAGTGATCAATTCAATTAAATATCCCAATTTACTGTACAAACCCATCCGATCGGCTTTTTATACCATCAAAGGTCAACTGGCCATGATGAAACAGGATTTTGACGGGGCTGAAGCCGCGATGAAAAAGGGCATCAACCTGGGCACACCAATCAAAGAAGTGGAAGGCGCCAACCTGCTGCAACTGGGAATGATTGCCATGCAAAAAGGTAATTTTAAACAGGGGGAAGGTTATATCCGCCAGGCTATCCGCAAAGGTCTTCCTGATAAGGAAAATGCCGCAGCCGCTTATTTGCAGATGTGCAATATCATGATGAATAAAAGAGAGTTTCGGGCCGCCAAGGATTTTTTCAAAAAAACAAAAGCATTAAAGCCGACTAACCCGCAGATCGTTCAGCAGATCAAGGAAATTGAAAAGTACATTACGCGGATCCCCGGCTAAATCAACACTTCGTTTATAAAAAAACCCGCCGTATGGCGGGATTTTTTTTGCTATTACTTGAGCGGACCGCTTTATGCTGCTTCACTAAAGTCCGAAATCGGCTTTTACTTCCGCCATGCATTGATCCAGTTCCTTTATCACGAGGTTTACCTGATCGGGGATCAGTTCGGTGTTGATCTGGTGCCGGCCATTGTTTTCCAGTTCGCGGATCAGGTTCTTCGCACCTGTTATGGCCATTGAATCGATGATAGATTTCATCTTATGGGCAAGGTTGCCCACCGAAATCCAGTCGCCCTTTTCATTAGCGGCCAACATTTCCTTCATTGATACCGGCATGGTTTCAAGAAATAAGGTCAGCATCCTTCTTACAAAATCCTTATCACCGCCCGACAGTGAATGCAGTAAAGAAAGATTGTATGTTTTAACTTGTGGATCTGTGTCGGTTTCCTCCGGTTCCGGAACAGGCATTTCCGTTGCAGGCAAATGTTTCCGGATGATCTCGAAAAGATTTTTTTCAGCAAAAGGTTTGGCCAGACAATCATTCATTCCGGCATCCGCATAAATGTTTCGTTCATCCTGCATGGCATTGGCCGTAAGTGCAATGATGGGAATGGAAGACTTCACCGGATCGGGCAGGGCGCGGATCCGCCGGGCAGATTCAATCCCGTCCATCTCCGGCATCTGGATATCCATTAAAATGATGTCGTAGAGCGACTTTTCCAATCTGCCCAATGCTTCAAACCCATTATTAGCAATATCCACTTCAAAATCCCAGGATTCCATGATGCATTTCGCCAGAAACTGGTTCATCTCCACATCCTCTACCAGCAATACCTTTTTTTTACCAACTGCCTTATATTCCCTTTTGTCCATCGTTTCAAGTTATCCTGTGATGCGCAAGGACCGGCTGGAAGCAGAATACGAACGATCTGTATTCAATTCTCCCGCCTGGATCATGCGATAGATAGTTGATTTGCCAATATCCAGCTTTTTGGCAACAAAGAGCACGTCTTTGTTGTACTTGTCAAGAAAATGCTGAAGGATCTGAATTTCATATTCTTTCAGGGTTTTTTCATGACTCAGCAAATCATTTATGCTGGTATTCGTATTTAATGAAATATGTTCCGGTTCAATGATTTCATCATCGGCCATTACCGATGCCAGTTCCATCACTGATTTTAATTCGCGAACATTTCCCGGAAACGCGTAGTTCAGAATTTTCTTCTGCGCATCCGCCGAAATGTTTTTCTTCGGCATATTGTTTTCCTTACAAAACATGTCAACAAAATGTTTGGCCAGGATTACAATATCATTTCCGCGATCCCGCAGTGGCGGAACTGTAATGGGCAAGCCAATCAGCCGGTAATACAGGTCTTCGCGGAAACTGCGGTTTTTCACTTCATCCAGCAAATTGCGGTGAGTGGCCACAATTATGCGGCAATTGACAGGCGTTACCTCATTTCCTCCTACCCGGGTCACTTCTCTTTCCTGTAATACCCTTAATAATTTGGCCTGGAGGTTAATGTCCAGCTCGCCGATCTCATCCAGAAAAAGGGTTCCATTATGAGCTTCTTCAAATTTCCCGATCCGGCGGGTGGCCGCACCGGTAAAGGCTCCTTTCTCATGGCCGAATAGTTCGCTTTCGATCAGTTCCCTGGGAATGGCCGCCACGTTCACGGCAACAAAAGGCTTTTTACTTTTTTCCGAATTATAATGAATAGCCTTGGCAACCACCTCTTTTCCGGATCCGGTTTCACCGGTAATCGAAACGGTAATATTTGTTTTGGAAGCTTTTTCAATCAGCGAAAACACTTTTTGAATGGAATCGCTGTTGCCAATAATAAATTTGGAAAAATCATGTTTTTGGGAAACCTGTTCTTTGAGCTGCTCCACTTC
>JAEZAY010000232.1 GCA_023427575.1 Bacteroidota bacterium
AAGCCATTTCACCCATAATGGTCCCGGCCGTCAGCGCCAGGAGTTTTTGCGTAATATATATAGCATTTCCTATCAAAGTACAGGCACTGAGTTAATGGCCTTTATTCTGGAAAGCGTGGAAATAAAAAGACTCTGGCCCGTTTACAATAA
The DNA here is from genome assembly GCA_023427575.1 of Bacteroidota bacterium. Lineage (GTDB taxonomy): Bacteria > Bacteroidota > Bacteroidia > Chitinophagales > Chitinophagaceae > Flavitalea. Next base: position 151 of record JAEZAY010000232.1, read on the forward strand.
CAGTCAGAAACGATTTACACCACAATTCGGTTTGTATGATTATTGTGATCAGCGCGGGTATATCCGGCTGGCAATCGACAAACAGAAAAAAGGAATCAGACCATTATATACGTTTAATTTTCTTCCCGAAGGCCAGAGACTGTTAAAGAAACTGGTGACCGATTTTGAGCTGTGTCCGAAGCTATGTTTTATAGAAAGCGGGGAAGGCGGCTGCGATTGCCGGGCAGGCAATCCCTGCCGGGGTGCCTGTGAACAGATTGAACCGCCCCCCGAATACAATGCCCGGGTGAACAAAGCGATTGAAGCCCTGGAAAACATGCTTCCCAGTTTTGCAGTAGTTGACCATGGAAATTCTTCTGATGAGCAAAGTTGTATTCTGATTGAAAAGGGCCGGTTTTATGGGATGGGCTATATTCCGGTGGATACCGGCATTTCGGGAATTGAGGAAGTAAAAACTTACCTGAAAGCATATCCGGAAAACGATTATATCCGCAGTCTGGTTTACCAGTTTGTTGCAGGGAAGCCGGAGAAAAAAATAGAATTTAAAATATGATGAGACGAATCACTGTAGTACTGTTTTCAATATTGATGGCTTGTAATAATAACCCCGGATCCGCAGCTCCCGAAAAGGATTCCGCTACAGCACCCGCATCTGATCCGGCATTAGCGGAAACCATTTCAGAAACCCGAACAGAGATCCGTAAAGAGCCGGTGGCTTCGCATTCGGAAAAAACCGACGATCCCCTGAATGACTGGTACTTTTCTGTTAAACTCTATGAAACGCCCAAAACTTTTCATTACCAGATGAAATTGCAGTTTGAAGAGATAAGAGGCGAAGATACGCTGCGGATTCCCAACATCGGGGTTTATCCTGAACCGGTAATAAAAGCCGGTCCGGAAAAATATTCCTGCATTATCGGGTTTTTGGATAAGGATAAAAATTTCAGAGAATACAAAAAGGTACATGTAAAAAACAATACTCTGAAAGTAACCACCCTGAAGCATTATGCCGTTTCAAGCCGCTAAGATCCAATGGGGCAAATCTATTCACAAAAGGTTTATTGATTCTTCCTTATCTTTTCAATATGGACAGATATCTAAGCTCATGGCATAGCCCGGCCCTGAACCGCGAAATGCCTATTGCCATGTATGGCCATTATGGGTTCGCCTTATTGCTTGTGCCCACGGCATCGGCGGATTATCTGGAATACGAGCGGTTTAAACTGATTGAATCCATCCAGCCGTTTATTGAATCGGGAAAACTAAAACTGTTTTCCGTGAACAGTATTAATTCCGAAAGCTGGATGAATTATTCCATGGATCCGCGGGATAAAATAATGCGGCATAAGCAATGGAATGATTATATCTATCAAGAAGTGATTCCGTTTATCCGAACTCATACCAGTCCGGAAACACCCATCTATATCGCTGGCGCCTCATTCGGCGCATTGCATAGCGCCAATCTTTTTTTTAATCGCCCTGATCTGTTCAGCGGCTGTATTTGCATGAGCGGTGTGTATGATCTGACCGAATACACCCGGGGATATTACGACGAAGATGTTTACTTCAACAGCCCCATGCATTTTATGCCTAATCTTACAGACCATCATATTTTGGAACAGATTCGGAAAAGCCGCCATATTCATCTTTTTTCCGGTTCCGGTTCGTACGAGGACCCGGATTCTGCCCGCCGGTTCGCGCAGATTTTATATGAAAAAGGAATCTGGTATGAACTGGATATCTGGGGTCCGGAATGGCCGCATGAATGGTCCACCTGGCGGTATATGCTTCCCGTATATCTGCAACAAAAGTTTTAGGGACCTTCTTATTCAACCAAAGGTTGCAATCGTTTTTGATTTGATGAGGAGGGTGTTATATGTTAATGCCAAAACGTTGAAATATTTTACCATCTGATTAGCTATTCCTTCTCCCGATTAATTTTTTAATTTTACCCCTAAATTACCGCGATATGGTTCCTGAAGGAAGTGTAAAACCGTTTGAATTGGAATCGTCGGAACTGTTAACCGATTTAGATAGTCCGTATAATCTGATTGTGTGGAACGACGAAGTGAATACGTTTGAACACGTTATTCAAACCCTGGTGGATGTATGTGGCCATACCGAAGAGCAGGCCGAACAATGTGCTTTTATCATCCATTTCAAAGGGAAATATGCCGTAAAAAACGGTAGTTACGATGAACTCAAACCACAGTGTGATGCAATTACCGACCGAGGTATAGGAGCCACGCTCGAAGTAACTATCAGTTAGCACTAACTTCATTCCCCCTTTTCTTATGGCCCTGTTCGTACTTGAAGACAATAAAGGTTTTCCGCCTGTGCATATGGCGGAACCCGACGGATTACTGGCTATCGGCGGCGACTTATCGGCAGAACGCCTGCTGCATGCATATCGTAAGGGCATTTTTCCCTGGTATGAAGGAACACCCATTTTGTGGTGGTGCCCCAACCCAAGATTCGTTTTATTTCCCGCTGAACTGAAGGTTAGCAAAAGCATGAAAACACTTCTGAAAAAAAATGCTTTTGATTTCACGGTTGATAAAGCATTTGATCAGGTTATTGCCCAATGCAAAACCATTGTACGAAAAGATCAGGATGGAACCTGGATCAACGAGGAGGTTCAGCAGGCCTATATCCGGCTGCATGAGCTCGGCTTTGCGCACAGCGCCGAAGTGTGGAAAAACGGTAAGCTGGAAGGAGGCCTGTATGGAATCCGGATGGGTAAAATCTTTTTCGGGGAAAGTATGTTCAGTAATCAGAGCAATGCCAGCAAATACGCATTCATTTCCTATGTTCAGCTTCTGATCGAGCAGGGCGTCGAGTTGATCGATTGCCAGGTATATACCGAACACCTGGAAAGCCTGGGTGCTGTAATGATCACCCGCGAAGAATTCATCGGGCATCTCAACCGGCTGATTGGTTAAAGAGTATTTTTCTGATTCGTTTTCATGAGTTATTGTTGTGCCGGTAAAAGTTTTATTTACCTGAAACCTGTATTAACAGAGTCCGTTACGAGCAGTCATTTTAAAAGGGCAAAGCTATTGCAGGTATGCTTGAGTAAATAATAGATAGCTGCCGAACGACTAAATTTGCTGTATTGTAAAAGTTTGCGGTAACCGCGCTGGATCAACTGATAGCGTTCAATTGTTAAATACCTGCCATGAGAAAAACGATTCAAAAGATCATTCGAACCGAACGCGATGGAACCGCCTTGCTTATTCGGCTGATGGTAGGCCTTGTATTTTTGTCGGAGGGTTTTCAGAAGTTTTTATTTGCAGACAAGCTGGGTTCCGGAAGGTTTGAAAAAATCGGTTTGCCAAATCCTGATTTTTTTGGCCCCTTCGTGGGCAGCTTTGAGATTGTTTGCGGGCTGCTTGTCCTGCTTGGGTTTTTAACAAGGCTGGCCTCTATACCTCTGATCCTGATAATGATCGTTGCAATCAGCACCACAAAGAGGGAAATTTATTTAAATGAAGGGTTTTGGTCGATGATGCACGCCAGCAGAACCGACTGGTCGATGTTATTGGGAAGTATTTTTCTATTAATAAAAGGAGCCGGCAAATGGTCGATCGACTTCAGGATTCAAACAAATTAAACCAGGAGACACCGCTTTCCGAATTAGCCCGCCTCTTTTTTAAGTTGGGTATTATAGGCTTTGGTGGCCCCGCCGTACATATTGCCATGATGCAGGATGAGGTGGTGAAAAAAAGAGGCTGGATGAACGAACAGCATTTTCTTGATCTGGTAGGTGCAACAAATCTCATACCCGGTCCGAATTCAACCGAAATGACTATGCATATTGGTCATGAAAAAGCCGGCTGGAAAGGGTTGGTAGTGGCAGGATCCTGTTTTATTATTCCGGCAGTTGTTATCACCGCGGTTTTTGCCTGGCTGTATCAGAAATTTGGCCATTTGCCCCAGGTGCAGCCATTTACATATGGGATCTAACCGGCTATTATCGCAGTGGTTTTTTCACTGATGGTAAGCCTGGGCAGACAGGCTTTAAAGAATATAGAGCTGGGTATCATCGGCCTGGCTTCGGCAATCGCGGTATTGGCGGGATTTAATGAGATCTACGTGCTTTTTGGAGCAGCATTCCTGGGAGTGATCGTTCATTTGGCCAAAGGGTCAACGAATCAATTG
>JAEZAY010000356.1 GCA_023427575.1 Bacteroidota bacterium
AAATGACCCCTTCCACTTTTTTTTAGAAAAAAAGTGGAGCAAAAAAATCGGGCTCCGGAATAAATCCTAAAAATTGAAACTCCCGGCTAAATAAAAACAAGTCACAGCGAAAGAATAAAGCCCAGCATTGGTAGGACTTACGAGCAAAGAATCATTTCCAGGCTCTGGTAACAACTGTTTTTATTTTACGCCGTCCGTATCAATTTTCTTAACGGATTTCTTCCGAGGCCCGGGGAATACATTTTGCCCGGACACCTATGATGCAGAAATCTGGTTTGCGCGGAAATTTTGGAACTGCAATACAAATAGGCGGGTCTGGCCGGTGTTCTAAGGCCCAGAGCTTAAATGGAAAAAGGGAATACCGAAGTAATCCCTTTTTTGGAGGTCCCGAGCGGGTTCGAACCGCTGTAGGAGCTTTTGCAGAGCTCTGCCTAACCACTCGGCCACAGGACCTTTTTTGGAGCAGGGGCAAAAGTAGGGTATTTTTGAAAAGTTACAAAGGAAGAATCGTTTTGGGACCACGATTTTTATCCCGGATCATTCTACTGAAACAAATCGGTTAATTTTAGAACATTCTCTGATACAGCGGTCATTGACTGCCGGGAAAAATAAACTGAACAAATAATCAATCGTGCGAATACAGGAATCGGAACTTATCATTAATCAGCGGAACGCCGTTTATCATCTGGATCTGAGGCCTGGAGAACTGGCTTCCACCGTTATTACGGTAGGAGATCCGGCCAGAGTTATGGAAGTGTCAAAACATTTTGATTCCATTGAACTAAAGGCCGAACATCGGGAATTCATCACTCATACCGGGTACATCGGCAATAAACGGATTTCGGTGGTTTCTACCGGAATTGGCCCGGATAATATCGATATCGTTTTAAATGAGCTGGATGCCTTACTGAACATCGACTTCGAAACCCGAACTATCCGGAATGAACTGCGTGCGCTGAATATTATTCGCATCGGAACCTCCGGTTCGCTGCAGCCGGAAATTGAAGTGGACCAGTTTGTGGCTTCTACTTATGGACTGGGGATTGATAATTTGCTTAATTTTTACCGTTACGAACAGAATGACGCCGAAAAGGAAATTCTACAGGCTTTCACTACTCAAACCCAATTGCATTCCGCTATTTCCCAGCCTTATATTACCGGTGCCGGCGCTCATTTGCTGAAACATTTCGTAGGTGGGTTTCATCATGGAATAACGGTAACCTGTCCGGGATTTTACGGACCTCAGGGCAGGGTTTTAAGGCTTGGACTCCGGCAGCCGGATCTGATCGATCGGTTGCCTCAATTTTTATACGGGCAGCACCGGATCACTAATTTTGAGATGGAAACGGCTGCCATATATGGATTGGGAAAATTGTTGGGGCATCAGTGCATTTCGCTGAATGCGATTGTTGCGAACCGGGTAACAAGACAGTTTTCTAAAAACAGTCAGGCTGCCGTAGAAAAACTAATAACAACCAGTTTGGAAATTATTGCCGGCAATCTCGCAACCCGGGATGAAGGATAGAAGAATAAACTTATGGAGATAAATTTTTATAAATACCAGGGCACGGGAAACGATTTTATTATTCTGGATAACCGCGATGGAAAATATAATTCACTTACCGATAAGGAAGTGAATCGCATGTGTAACCGGCATTTTGGTATTGGCGCCGATGGATTGATGATGCTGAACCAGAAACCGGGTTATGATTTTGAAATGATCTATTATAATTCCGACGGGCGCCGGGGTTCGATGTGTGGCAATGGCGGAAGATGTATCGTGAAGTTTGCAAGCGACCAGGGAATTTTGAAATCAGACTATCTTTTTTTTGCAGTGGATGGCGATCATGAAGCAGCCATCAACGATGAGGGACTGGTGCGCTTAAAAATGAAAGATGTAAATGAAATTGAAAATTATAAAGGCGATCTGCTGATCAATACCGGTTCACCGCATTATATCCGTTTTGCTGATGAAGTGCTGAATATTGATGTGTACAGTGAGGGGGTTGCCATTCGTACCAGCGATGATTTTGTCAGCGAAGGGATTAATGTAAATTTCGTTGAGCAGCAGGATGATGACACCATTCTGGTGCGGACTTTCGAAAGAGGTGTTGAAGATGAAACCCTTTCCTGCGGCACCGGGGTTACCGCCGCAGCCATCGCGAGCTATCATAATGAAAATGGATTTAATGATGTAACCGTAAACACCAGGGGCGGTAAGCTGCATGTGGAGTATATGCGGGTATCAGATGAAGAATACCGCGAGATCTGGCTGATCGGACCAGCCGAAAAAGTGTTTGAAGGTAAATGGCATACCGATGGCAAATAGTATAATCGCTGTTTTTGAATTTTTATCCAGCCCAGTGCGGAATCCGTATAAAATACTATCTGTTTCTATGATAGGTGCCCATTAGCCTGTCCCAAAAATTAAAGAATAGTCCGTAGTTGTATTTTCCCTGCTGATGATGATCATCGTGATGAACAGCAAAAAAATACCAGCTATTCCATCTTTTAGCCCGGTAGCTCTGAGAAGTAAATTCATATCCCGAATGGCCGCGGACATTTTTATAAACCAGGATCAAAAGAAAGGCCAGTAAAGAATAAGGGTGAACCGGAATCAACAGAATAATAAAAGGCAGGGCCATTGCCTGAATAGCAGATTCCAGCGGATGAAAGGATAAAGAAGTGAAAGGAGAGGGGCTGGAGGATAGATGATGTATTTGGTGAACTTTTTGATACCAGCCGTTCAGGTGAAGTAGCCGATGTGTCCAGTAAAAATACATATCATAAACCAACACGTAAAGTATAACGGAAACCAGCGCATACAAAATGCCGTAAGTCTGGAGTTCAAAATAGATGCGGCTGTATCCATAGTGATAAAGCAGGAAAACCATACCGCCGGTTACTGAAAAGATCAACAGGGAAATAATACTGTAATGGAGTTCCCGCCTGAATTGAACAAAATCCGGTTCAAGTTCCTGGATCCGGTATTTCGCCACTGCCTTTCTTTTCCATTTGTATAAAACCAGGTAAAAAACCGAAGCGGTCACGATATACAAAACCGGAAGCAGAAAGATGCTGAAAGCCCAGAAATATGTATGTATCAGATTCATGTTTAAAATTGCCAGAGTCCGGCTGTTATGATTCCCCCGGTCCCGAAGCTACAGATCATCACTTTTTTTCCCTGGATGGAATCCCTGACCATATCGAGTAAAACACCGGTAGTAGCACAACCGCAATTGCCGGTTTCTGAGGCCCTGTTGATAAATTGTACCGGGTATTTACTAAACACTTTTTGCAAATGATCAATGATCACGGGGTTTACCTGATGCAGGATAAGTATGTCGGGATGCCCCGTGTTGGCGATGAATTCTTCATAAAATCCTTCCGCTTTCTTCATCAGTTGCAAAGCCAGTTGATTGTTCAGCTTAAGGCCCAGGTATAGTCTCGAATCGGCTACAATTTCTTCCGGGTATGAAGCAATAATTGAATCTGCATCATGGCCCAGGCCAATGGTTACTACTTCATAAAGATTTTCATATTGCCGGGTGCTGTGATGAATCAGCCCTTTGTTACTTTCGGACCAGGAAACAGTGCAGGCGAAAACGCCATTCTTAAATACCTGATATACGTTGCTGGAAACGGAAGTGGCTTTTTGAGCTGCATCGGATGTTACGATAAGAACATTCCCTTTCTGGTGTTCGCAGAGTTGCGAAGCAAGTATCAGCGCTGAAACGCCGCCGGTGCAACCCTGTACAATATCAATGGTATGTGTTGAATGCAGTAGGCCGTTATAGTGCTGATTCAGACATTGGCCCAACGATGGGGCAATCGAATCCGGACAGGAAGTAATTGCCAGCAGGTGTGAATAGGAAAGATCATGCCTGATGACTTTATTTAAACCTTTTACCGCTAAATGGTAAACGCAGTTTTTCTTTATAGATGCATCATCCAGTAGATCTGGTCCGATTTCGGAATACATGCTGCTGATGGAAGATCCCATGCGGAGAATTGTAAGATAATGTACAAATATTTTAGTGCCGACCCTATGAAATACGCGGAAATTTTGATATTTTAAATCTGCCGTTCTCCATCCTTCCACCAATTCACTTGTATGAAACGAGATGCTTTCCAAAAGAAAGCGGAGGCTTTCCCGGCGCCGGTTTCGCGTCGCAGGCTCTTATTTGTTTGTAATCGAACTTGCGCAATTCGCTCCTTGGCAATGGTAACTGGACAAAATTCAATTCCAGGCAGGCGTTTCAAATTAAAATCCGGATATATTGCTGTTCCCGGGGATTATTTAACTACGTCAATTTCCGAAGAAGATAACCCTGATAATAAGGGGTATGCGTTCTC
>JAEZAY010000351.1 GCA_023427575.1 Bacteroidota bacterium
GCTCATTTGTTGCGCGACAGCGGTGTAGGATGCAATGCATTCCTGGGTGGTATTGCGTCGAATTATAACAGCAATTACTGGAGCGATGAAAACAATCTTTGCGTTGTCGAGGCGGATGAGTACGACCGGAGTTTTTTAAAGCTGAACCCGGATCTTGCTTTGATCTCGGCCATGGATGCCGACCACCTGGATATTTATGGAACCGAAGAATCCATGAAAGAGGCCTTTTACGATTTTACTGCCAAAATAAAGCCTTCGGGAACGCTTGTATACAGAGCCGGTTTGAACGGGTCGGGTTTTCGTGCCGCAAATAAATTAACCTATGGCTTTAGTGAAGATGAAGCGGATATCGTTGCATCTGAGATTCAGTTGCAGCAGGGTGGCTACCGGTTTAGTGTAAGCGCAAAAGGCTGGAAACTGAACGATATCCTGTTGAAAATGGGAGGGATGCATAATGTGGAAAATATGACGGCAGCCGTGTACATCGCGCATTTGGCAGGGGCATCGGATGAGGCTATTAAAAATGCGGTGGCTTCTTTCAAAGGTGTCAGGAGAAGATTTGAATATATATTCATTAACGAGAATCCGCGGACTGGAGGGAAAATTATTTACATAGATGACTATGCACACCACCCCGAAGAATTAAGAGCATTGATTAATGGTGCCAGAGGATTATTTCCCGGAATGGAAATGACCCTGATCTTTCAGCCGCATCTTTTCACCCGCACCCGTGATTTTGTCGCTGAATTTGCTTCGGTTCTGGATCTGGCAGACAGGATCATCCTGATGCCCATTTACCCGGCCAGGGAGTTGCCGATTGAAGGAGTGAGCAGTGAAATGCTGGTAGCAAAGATGAAGAACAATTCAGTGAACGTGATGGACAAACCCGCTTTGATTCAATACCTGCAATCGGATCTCCAACAGAATAAAGGAAAAAACAGATTATTGATAAGCGCCGGTGCCGGAGATATCGATACGCTTATTCAACAAATAAAAACAATGCTGGAGAATGAAGGTTAAGATCAATACCAGAAAAATAATCATAACCCTGTTCTGGCTTTTAGCCGGGGCGGCGGTACTGGTATTGCTCGGGGCTGCCGTTCGTTCGAACAATGCCGCCTTGTGTAAAGGTTTTGAAATTGATATAAACGGCCCGGCCGGGGGTCAGTGGTTTTTGGATAAGGCAGATGTGATCACGATACTGGGCGATAAAACCCGGGAATTAAAGGGTCGGAACATCCGGTCTTTTGATCTGAAGATGATGGAAAAAAAGCTGAAGAAAAATGTGTGGATCCGGGATGCGCAGTTGTACTTCGATAAAAATCATGTCTTACAGGTACAGTTAACCGAAAGAGTTCCGGTGGCACGAATATTTACGAGAAATGGCAATAGTTTCTATATTGATTCCTCAGGGTTTGCTTTGCCTTTGTCGGATAAGGTATCGGCCAGAGTTCCCGTCTTTACCGGATTTCCATCCGCAAAACCATTAAAGAGCGATTCTGCACTGATCGAAGAAATGATAATGCTTAGTGAATATGTTCAGCATAATCCGTTCTGGATGGCGCAGGTTGCACAGATTGAAATTAATCAGCAAAAATTCTTTGAACTGATACCTACTGTTGGGGATCATATCATTGAATTTGGCAGGGCGGAAAAAATGACGGAAAAATTTGACCGGCTTTTTCTTTTTTATAAAAACGTACTGGCTAAAAGAGGGCTTGGGTATTACAGCATAGTAAAAGCACAATACGAGGGGCAGATTGTGGGAGTGAAAAAGACCGGTTTCAGATCGCGGACGGATTCACTGGAAGCGGAAAAGAAAATCCGATCACTTATCCATGCTGACCTTAAATCAGATTCGGCTTTGAGGGCAGAAGCCATAAGACCGGCTGTGGAGCGAAAGACGGAGCTGCCGGTAAAAAAACCGGAACAGAAAGAATTAAAAAAGGAAAAGCCTTCGGGCCAGAGGGTGCCGAAAGCAGTGATGAAGGCGGCAGAAAGAAGCTAGTAAAAACAAGAAAGTAATATAACAAACAGTAAACCATGAATAACGAACAACCCATTATTGTAGGGCTGGATATTGGTACCACGAAAATTGCAGCGATTGCAGGGCGGAAGAATGAATTTGACAAACTCGAAATAATCGGGTTTGGCCGCGCAAATTCGAATGGTGTAAAGCACGGTCAGGTACTGAACATAGATGAAACAATTAAAGCGATCATGATTGCTTTGGAAAATTGTTATGCATCCAATCCGAACCTGGAGATAAGTGAAGTGTATGTCGGGATTGCGGGGCATCATATTAAAAGCCTTCAAACCCGGGGTGATATTGTTCGTCATCAGAATGAAGAGGAAATTACGCAGAAAGAGATCGATCAGTTGATTGCTGATCAGTACAAAACATATATCCCTGCCGGAGATCAGATCATTGATGTTATTCCGCAGGAGTTTACCGTGGATAATTTCCAGAACATTCCAAATCCGATCGGTTATGGCGGAGTGAAAGTGGGGGCAAACTTTCACATTATCACCGGCGATAAAAATGCGATCCGGAATATCAACCGCGCGGTTGAAAAAAGCGGCTTAACAACTAAGGATCTGGTATTACAACCGCTGGCCTCTGCTTCGGCCGTAATGGCACAGGAAGATCTGGAAGCCGGCGTTGCCATTGTGGATATTGGTGGAGGAACAACCGATCTGGCGGTATTTTATGAAGGCATCCTGAAGCATACGGCGGTTATTCCTTTTGGAGGCGAAAATATTACCAATGACATTAAAACCGGGCTCGGCGTTTTAAAAACCCAGGCCGAACAAATGAAGATCCAGTTCGGATCTGCCTTGTCGAATGAGGCTAAAGCCAACGCTTTCATCACCATTCCGGGATTGCGCGGCATGCAACCCAAAGAGATCAGCGTGAAAAACCTGGCCAACATTATCCAGGCGAGAATGAGTGAGATCATGGATTTTGTGAGCTATCACCTGAAACAGGTTGGCCTTGATAACCGGATGTTGAACGGCGGCGTTGTACTCACTGGCGGCGGGGCTCAGCTTAAGCATCTTATTCAGTTAACTGAATATGTTACCGGCCTGAATGCAAGAATCGGGTACCCGAACGAACACCTGGCCCCGGGTCATATCGAGGAACTGGCCAAGCCCACCTATTCTACCTGTATTGGCTTAATTCTAAAAGGGTATAGCGATTATGAACACAATCGCAAGCAATTTGAAAACCGCTATCATAAAGTGGAAGTTCCGGAAGGACTAAAAAAACAGGAACCGGACTGCGAGCCGGTAACCGAACAAATTTCGGTTGACCGTTCCCGTAACCGCCGTGGTTTGAAGGATTTCTGGGGAAAGTTCAAAGTAACCCTGATCGATATGTTTAAAGAAGAAGAAGATCAGAAACTGTAATAAGAAACCGCTTTATTAACAACTAAAATTTTTCGCGACAACTATTTAATCCAATACCGTTTATTCTGATTTGATTCAGTAAACTCAGATCCAGATCCTGCGAAAGCCTCCAGTGGTTTTATGAAAATCCGAAGCAGAATGTTTCCGGTACAGCGGGTTAGCCGCTATGACAACCGGTGACAGAATACTAACCATTAATTCTTAACCATCTCAGGATCCTTTTCGGGCGTGAAGAGGGAAGTGGGGTGCAAACGTTTACTTATGATTCATTTTGATTTACCAAAGGAAAAATCTTCCATCATCAAAGTAGTTGGTGTTGGAGGTGGTGGCAGTAACGCAGTAAACCACATGTTCGGCCAGAATATCGAAGGCGTAAATTTTATTATCTGTAACACCGATGCTCAGGCAATTGCCCAAAGTAAGGTGCCGAACCGGGTGCAACTGGGCCCGCATCTAACCCAGGGTCTTGGTGCAGGCGCCAATCCCGATATCGGGCGCCAGGCAACGGAAGAAAGTCTGGAAGAATTGAAACGGATTCTGGAGGTAAACACCAAAATGGCATTTATTACCGCCGGGATGGGCGGTGGTACAGGAACGGGCGGCGCGCCAATCATTGCCAGGATCTGTCGTGAGCTGGGAATACTTACGGTGGGCATTGTAACCACGCCTTTTTCCTATGAAGGCCGTAAACGCCAGATCCAGGCGGAGGAAGGGATCAAGGTGATGAAGCAATATGTAGACACATTGCTGGTGATCAGCAACGATAAACTGCGTCATCAGTTTGGAAACCTTAAAATGAAGGAAGCCTTCAACCGTGCCGATAATGTTTTGGCTACCGCTGCAAAATGTATCACCGATGTTATTAATAGTACCGGTCAGATAAATGTCGACTTTGCCGACGTTTGCACCGTTATGCGCAACGGGGGTGTTGCGATACTGGGCAGTGCTGCCTGCGGCGGCGAAAACCGGGCTCAGCGCACCATTGAAGAGGCGCTTACTTCGCCATTGCTGAACGACAATGATATTCGCGGTGCAAAATGGATCCTGATCAATATCAATTCTTCAGAAGGTGAAAATGAATTCACCATGGACGAAGTGGATATTATTCAAAATCACCTGCTCAGCCAGGCCGGAGAAGGAACGGATGTTATTCTTGGGATGGGTTACGATGATACCCTGGGCGATAAAATCGGAATCACGCTGATTGCCACAGGTTTTGAACATAAGGATCCATTTAAATCGGAACAGAAAAAAACCCTTCCCCAAAAAGAAGAGAAGATCATACTTACACTGGGCGGCGAAAACGATGCGAAGCTGGAAAAGCCTGCTGAATCTTCAGTGAAGCCATTTGTTCAGCAGCCCGCTTTGCGTGAAGAACTGACTCCAAAAATGATCGAACCTGTTGAAGAAGATCGTGGATTTACGTTAACCTTCGACAGTAAAATTACGGTGGACAATACCGTGGAAAAAAATGACTTGCCCGAGAAAGTAGAATGGGTACTTTCGCAGGCGCCGGTTGAAGATTCATCGTCAATCCGGTTTACGGCATCAACCAACGAACAAATCGAAAATAATTCCCCTATGCCTGCAGCTTCGGGGGGATACTTGGCCAAGCCTTCCAATATCTATGCAGAACCGAATGCGGACAGATCCAACCCTAAACCTGTGAAGGAACCAGTTCCTGATGCCTCCAGCCAAAAACCGGTTACAGAAGAAGACCCTTCCTCCGGAATGCAGTTGGTAATTAAGGACGAGATTCCAGCGGCGGATGAGCCTCGGGCCCATCAAACTGAAGACATTGTTAAGGCTGATAATTCTATTGAGGAACCTGCCATGCAGGACGAAGTAGAAAACCAAAAGAGACGGGCAGCAGAACGGATACAGAAACTGCGCAACCTGTCGTTCAACATTAATGCTGCCGACCCTAACAACGAGTTTGAAACTGTGCCGGCTTACATCCGCCGCAATATGGAATTATACAATACCATTTCACATGTCGAAAACTTTTACAGCAATTACGAAGTAAAGACCGACGAAAATAATAACGCGCAGATTTCAACCATCAATACCTTTCTGGATGGTAAAAAACCCGATTAGTTTTTTTCGGATGATTTTATTTAAAGATTTAAACCCGGCCTTGCAAGCCGGGTTTTATTTTGGTATCCTGGCATCAGTAGTGTCCGGGTAATTTCTTCGCTGGGCCTCGGAAAAAATCCATTAAGAAAATTGAAACAAACGGCGGTGATAATGTGCTAATGTGGAAATGTGATAATTTGATAATTTGATAATGTGCGAATCAATGGTGTCCGGGTAAATGTATTCAATGGGCCTCGGAAGAAATCCGTTAAGAAAATTGAAACGGACGGCGTAAAATAAAAACAGTTGTTACCAGAGCCTGGAAATGTTCTGTAGCCCGTAAGTCCTACCGCTGCTGGGCTATATTGATTCGCTGTGACTTGTTTTTATTTAGCCGGAAGTTTCAATTTTTAGGATTTATTCCGGAGCCCGATTTTTTTGCTCCACTTTTTTTCTAAAAAAAAGTGGAAGGGGTCATTTA
>JAEZAY010000378.1 GCA_023427575.1 Bacteroidota bacterium
GAGAACGATCAGCGGGATCGTCATCGATGCCGGACTTTCATGAAGATGATGCTGTTGATCTTCGGTTCCCCTGAATGTTCCCTGGAAGGTGGAAGCATACAAACGGAACATATAGAAGGCAGTCATCATAGCCGTTATCACGCCTAAAATCCAGTAAATAATATTTTCGGAATAGGCGGCGGTCAGAATTTCATCTTTGGAGAAAAATCCGGAGAAGGGCGGAATTCCCGCAATGGCAATACAACCGATCAGAAAGGTTATATGTGTGATGGGAAGATATTTTTTCAGACCTCCCATGTTGCGGATATCCTGCTCATGATGCATGGCATGGATAACCGAGCCCGCACCAAGGAATAACAAAGCTTTAAAAAAAGCATGTGTCATAACATGAAATACCGCTGCTGTATAGGCGCCTACACCCAGGGCCAGAAACATATAACCAAGCTGGCTAACGGTAGAATAGGCCAGCACTTTTTTGATATCATTTTGTTTGATGGCGATCGTTGCCGCGAGTATGGCTGTTGCCAGACCAATCACCGCTACCACCGTTTGTGATACCGGGGCCAGTGTGTACATGATATTGCTTCTGGCAATCATATAAATACCGGCGGTAACCATTGTAGCGGCATGGATCAGTGCTGAAACCGGCGTCGGACCTGCCATCGCGTCGGGCAGCCAGGTGTATAAAGGGATCTGGGCCGATTTACCGGTAGCGCCCAGGAACAATAATAAGGTGATGCCTGTCAGCACCATACTTCCGGAAGGCATGGCGGCCGCTTTCGAAAATACATCCGAAAAGGCTACCGAGCCAAACTGCTGGATGATCCAGAAGATGGCGAGCAGGAATCCCACATCTCCGATCCGGTTCATGATAAAAGCTTTATTGGCGGCTTTATTGTATGAACTGTTTTTAAACCAGTAACCAATCAGCAGGTAAGAGCATAACCCTACGCCCTCCCAGCCAATGAACATGATCACAAAATTGCTTCCGAGCACCAGCAATAACATGGAAAACACAAACAGGTTTAGGTAAGCGAAATACCGCGCATAATGATCGCTGGTTTCCGGGTTCATATATCCGGTAGAATACAAATGGATCAGGAAGCCCACGCCTGTAATGATGAGAAGAAACAGGGATGAAAGCTGGTCTACCTGAAATTCAAAAGGTATTTTAATAGATTCGAATTCAATAAAACTGAAAAGATGCACATTACCGGTACGGCCTTCTTTTACTTCAAAAAAGATAAGAAGACTGATCACAAAAGAAGCAAGCATGGTACCGCAGGCGATGAAATTAACGGCCGGTTTCGACAAATAATTTCTTCCCAGTCCATTGATAAGAAATCCAATCAAAGGAAGCAGCGGTACTAACCAGATCAATTCTAACATTTTACTCATAACCCCGGTTTACCTGCATCTGCAGGACAAAAATTGTATTTATTCACCACGTCGCTAAGGCGTGGATCAATGTTTCAGGCGATTCAGGAAATTGATATCCACCGAATGAACGTTCCGGTACATCATGACGATGATGGCCAGACCTACCGTAACCTCTGCCGCTGCCACCACCATAATAAAAAACACGAATAGCTGACCTTCAATGCCTGCATTCGGATTGGCGGCCACACCGTTCAGGTGATGCATTTTCGAAAATGCCACCAACAGAAGATTCACCGCGTTCAGCATCAGTTCCACACACATAAATACGATGATCGCATTGCGGCGTGTTAGCACCCCCACAATTCCGATACAGAACAAGGCGATCGATAAAAATATGTAACGTTCTACAGGCACAGGCGCTAATTTGAAAATTTGAAAATTTGAAAACCTGGAAATGCAAAAGCCAACCTCACGAATGTCCAAATTTCGCTATAACATGATCCAATTCTATTTTTCAGGTTGCTGCTCTTCATTTTTAATCCCGCTTTTTTTAGGCGATCTAAATCCACCAACGAAACCCCATTTGCTAATTATCACATAATCACATTTGCTAATTACCCCATCTGCCAATTATTCCTCATCTCTTTTCCCTATCACCACGGCTCCCACCATCGCGCTCAGAAAAAGAACACTGCTGATCTCAAAAGGAACCACAAATTCGGTAAACAGCACTTTACCCAGGTTTTCGATAAGGCCGATATCACCTAAATTGGTCTGGGCCGTCTGGCCACGCACTTCGGCATTCTTAAGCGCCGCAACCAGTACCAGCATCAGGCTGCCGCCTGAAATTACCCCGGCCATCCTAAGCCATTTATTTTTTTTAGGTTCAGCTTCCGCATTCAGGTTCATCAGCATGATCACAAACAGGAACAATACCATGATGGCCCCCGCATATACAATCAGGTTTACGATCCCCAGAAACTGCGCATTTAATAACAGGTAATGGCCCGTTATTGTAAAAAAGGTGAAGATCAGCCAAAGAACACTATGCACTGGGTTCCGGCTCACCACCACCATAATCGCGCTGCCGATGGCTAATGCACTTAAGAAATAAAATAAAAAATCACTTACGTTCATACCAGTTAGTTAGTTGTCACCTTTATCCTGTTGCGCCTGATTTTTCGCGCGTCTGCCCAATGCTTTTTTATATTCTTCAGGATTTTCTTTTGGATTCGGGATCAGCAGATCCTGCTTTCCATATATAAATCCTTTCCGCTGATAGTTCGAATGTGGAATGGTTTCGCTCAGGTAAATCGCGTCTTTTGGGCAGGCTTCTTCACAAAGACCGCAGAAGATGCAGCGCAGCATATTGATTTCATATTTGGCCGCATATTTCTCCTCGCGATACAGGTGCTCCTCATCTTTTTTACGCTCGGCGCCTTCCATTGTAATGGCTTCGGCCGGGCATGCAACCGCACAAAGTCCGCAGGCAGTACAACGCTCTCTTCCTTCTTCATCGCGGTTCAATACCTGCAGCCCTCTAAATACGGGGCTTACCGGTCTTTTTTCTTCGGGATAACTAACAGTCGCCTTTTTCTTAAAAAAGTGCCTGATCGTGATCATCATCCCCTTTGCAATATTCCACAGGTATAAGCTCTCCACAAATGTCATGGGCTTCCTGTCTACCGGCTTCGCTTTTTGTGTTAAAGATTGCATGGTTACTATTTTCTAAGCAGTTTCCTGCTATTTCGGTTTCGCAAAAGTATTTTTATACCGCTGAACGGCCAATTAAATTGACCTGTATTAATTGCTGTCGCGCAGTAATACAACCGCCGCGGTAATGATCATATTCAACAATGCCAGCGGGATCAGCTTTTTCCAGCCCAGGTTCATCAGCTGGTCGTAACGGAACCTTGGAATGGTCCAGCGCACCCACATGAAAAAGAATATGAACATTGCTATTTTCACAAACAGGGTTAAGCCCTGCAGAATCGCCATCACATTATACCCCAGCCTTTCCGTCAGCTGCTGATCGTTCACAAAGGGAATATCATATCCGCCCCAGAACAAGGTAACCATAATAGCGCTGCTGATAAACATATTAATGTATTCGGCAAAAAGGTAAAAACCCAGTTTCATGGAGGAATATTCCTGGTGATAACCAAAGTTCAGTTCGCTTTCCGCTTCAGGCAGGTCGAATGGAAGGCGGTTACATTCGGCGAAAGAACAGATCAGGAATAACAAAAAACCCAGTGGCTGATATAATACAAAGTACCAGCTATCCATTTGCTGGGCTACAATTACACTCGTTTTCAGGGAGCCTGTCAGCATCAGCAATGCAATCAGCGAAAGACCGAGAGGCAATTCATAGGAAATAACCTGCGAGGCGCCGCGCAGTGCCGCCATCAGCGAAAACTTGTTATTGGAGGCCCAGCCCCCGATCATGATTCCGTAAACACCCATGCTCACTACGCCAAAAATGTACAGGATCCCGATATTAATATCAGCAATCTGCAGGCTCACGTACCGGTCGAGTCCAAATAATGTAAAATGAATCTGGTTGCCCCAGGGAATAATGGCCGAAGTCATCATGGCCGTAAGCATGGCCAGACTGGGTCCCAGTACAAATAGCAATCGGTTGGAAGTGTTTGGAATGATTTCTTCCTTCATGAACAGCTTCAGCCCATCGGCCATCGGCTGGAAGATCCCGAAAGGACCTGCCCGGTTCGGACCGATCCGGTCCTGCATAAAAGCCGCTACCTTGCGTTCGGCATAGGTTTCATACATGGCGATCACAAGCGAAATGGTTACTATACCCACGATCAGTATGAGCTTCTCAAAAATAAATCCCCAGTCGATTACTAATAAGGTTGATATCATATCAAAATTCGCTTATGACGAATAGTTTTTATCTGGTTCGAACATTCCCTAAGCTCCCGCATCCGGCGACTTGCCATTCGTGGAGGCCTTTTCAAAATCATCTGATAATGCCGGACGGTTAAATGCCGACAGTTCAATTTCCGGACGGTTCACTTCACTTACCGAATGAATCTTCAGCGTGATCTTTGGATCTCTGCCGCCCATCACATCGGGCAATGGCTCTTTTGGCTTTTTAACGCCGATATAATGGTTCTGTGAAATAACCGAATGCCGGTTGATCTTGGTAGGTCCCTCAATTATCCAGTCGCTGGTTTTCTTTTTGTCGAAGCGGCATTCATTACAAATCCAGTCCATCACTTCACCCCATTGATCTTTCCTTGCCGTTACCCGGTAAACCTCGTCGCCCCGGATCCAGAGAGTCACTTTTCCTGAACATTTCGGACAATCGCGATGGGCATCCATTGGTTTAAGAAACCAGACCCGGTTTTTAAACCGGAAGGTTCGGTCGGTAAGGGCGCCCACCGGGCAAACATCGATCACATTTCCGATAAAGTCGTTATCAAGTGCTTTTTCGATATAGGTAGCGATTTGCGAATGATCTCCACGGTCAAGAACCCCATGTTCGCGCTTTTCAGTCAGCTCATTGGCAACATACACGCAACGATAGCATAAAATGCATCGGGTCATGTGCAGTTGAATATATGGGCCGATATCGTGTTTTTCGAAGGTTCGTCTTGGAAATTCGTAGCGGGTGCCTTCTTTTCCATGTTCATAACTCAGGTCCTGGAGATGGCATTCGCCGGCCTGATCGCAGATCGGGCAATCGAGCGGATGATTGATCAGCAGAAATTCCACCACTCCGTTTCTTGCATCGATCACTCTTTCGCTGGTAATGTTCTTTACAATCATCCCATCCATCACATTGGTACGGCAGCTTGCCACCAGTTTGGGCATTGGCCGCGGATCCGCAGTTGATCCCGCCGCCACTTCTACCAGACAGGTACGGCACTTACCGCCGCTGCCCTTCAGTTTTGAATAGTAACACATTGCCGGTGGTGCCACATCGCCTCCTATCTGGCGGGCCGCCTGTAAAATACTGGTGCCCGGTTCTACTTCAACCGTAATGTTGTCGATTGTTACCTTGAATAATTTTTTTTCTTCACTCATATTTCAAACTTGAACGCTTAGCCGAATTTCGAACCAGGCGCAATTCTCTTAATCACGTTATGCAACCACAGGCTCCACACGCGGATCGGCATAATGTGCCAGCCCAAAATTCCGGGTCTGCGCTTCTTCCGGATGTAAAACATGCCATTCAAATTCGTCGCGGAAATGCCGGATAGCCGCCGCCACCGGCCAGGCCGCCGCATCGCCCAGGGGGCAAATGGTATTCCCTTCAATTTTTCGCTGGATATCCCAAAGCAAATCAATATCAGTCAGCTTACCCTTGCCGTATTCAATGTTCTTAAGGATCTTTTCCATCCATCCGGTTCCTTCCCGGCAGGGCGAACACTGGCCGCAACTCTCGTGGCGGTAAAAACGCGCCAGCGAAAGGGTATGACGAACCACGCACTGGTCTTCATCCAGTACAATAAAACCGCCGCTGCCCATCATCGAACCGGTTTGAAAGCCCCCATCAGCCAGACTTTCATACGTCATCATCCGGGTTTCTCCCTTGGCTGTTTTGAATAACAGGTTTGCGGGGATAATGGGAACAGAGGAGCCGCCCGGAATACAGGCCTTCAACCGTTTGCCGTTTGGAATTCCCCCACAATATTCATCACTGTAAACGAATTCTTCTACAGAGATGGTCATATCAATTTCATAAACGCCGGGTTTGTTGATATTGCCGCAGGCGCTGATCAGTTTTGTGCCGGTTGATTTTCCAATTCCGATTTTCGCGTATTCATCCCCGCCCAGGTTAATGATGGGAACAACTGCTGCCAGGGTTTCCACATTATTAACTACGGTTGGTGAATCCCATAAACCTTTAACAGCGGGAAATGGCGGTTTAATCCGGGGGTTGCCGCGCTTGCCTTCCAGGCTTTCGAGCAGGGCCGTTTCTTCACCGCAGATATAAGCGCCGGCGCC
>JAEZAY010000528.1 GCA_023427575.1 Bacteroidota bacterium
TCTCATTAGTTATAGGTAGCAGTCTTCCAGCAGATAAAATTCCGGAATCCGGTTTTTAATCAGAATGGCAAGAATATCGTACTGAATCCGGTTCCATTGCGGGTTTTGATACATGTATTCTACTGCCGCATTTTTCAAAAATCTGAATTTTCGTTTTGATACGTCCTGTTCGGGCATGCCGTACGCCGAAGAGGTCCTGGTTTTTACTTCAATAAAATGGAGGATATGGTTTCGGGTGGCGATAATATCAATTTCATAATAGGAATATCGCCAGTTTAAATGCTTTATTTCAAAACCCTGATTTATCAACCAGGAACAGGCCAGGCTTTCACCTTTTTTCCCGGTGTTTATATTCTTAGCCATAGTTCCATATTTTGTAATATTGCCGCTGAAACTGAAATCATGAGTAATACTAATTCAATATTTCGTTTGAACGGTGTGGTTCAGCATTATGCCTGGGGAGGAAAAAACTTTATTCCTTCGTTATTATCACTGAGTTCGGATGGTGAAAAACCCTTTGCTGAATACTGGCTTGGCGCGCATGAGAACGCGTCTTCGAAAATTGTTGCGGAAAACAGCGAGATCGCATTAAACCAGTTTATTCAGCGCGATGCCAAACAAATTTTGGGAGCAGCTGTCTACCATCAATTCGGACGTTTGCCTTATTTATTGAAGGTATTGGATGTGAAAGATATGCTTTCCATCCAGGTGCATCCCTCGAAAGCATCGGCGGAGGAAGGATTTGAACGTGAAAACCTGATGGGGATTCCGCTCAACGCTGCCCATCGTAATTACAAAGACGATAATCATAAGCCCGAACTAATGGTGGCGCTGAGCCCTTTCTGGCTTTTGCATGGATTTAAATCGAAGAAGAAAATTCTCCAGCTTTTTAAAGCAGTTCCGGAACTGGCATTTCTGCAAGCCTCGTTTGAGCAAGGCAGTTATGCCGGGCTGTATCAGCTCATTATGGAAATGCCTCAGGAGGCGGTGAATGAAAAACTGCAGCCTCTGCTCGACCGGATCATTCCGGCGTACCAGAACAATGAAATAGGCCGCGAAGAGGAGCATTTTTGGGCCGCCCGGGCGGCTGTTACCTTTAATCAACCCGGCCGGATCGATCGCGGAATATTCTCCATTTATATTTTTAATATTGTTGAAATGCAGGAAGGCCAGGCCATTTTTCAGGATGCCGGAATTCCTCATGCCTATCTGGAAGGGCAGAATATGGAAATCATGGCCAATTCAGATAATGTGTTGCGGGGCGGATTAACCAATAAGCATATCGATATGGTCGAACTGCTGAAACATATTGTATTTGAAGAAACGATTCCAAACATTATTGATCCGGTGCCCTCGCTAAATGCCGGCGAGTTTCTTTATTTGTCGCCTGCTGCCGATTTTCAGCTCTCAAAAATTGAGCTCGGGCAAGGTGAATCGAGCTTTGTTCCAACCAGTAGCGGCGAAGTGTTTTTTGTGTATAGCGGAAAAGCAATGTTTATAGCAGGAACGGATCTGTTGGAAGCACCTGCCGGAGCATCGATATTCGCTCCTGCCGGCATCGAATTGAAAATCAAGGCGGATCCGGAAGGGGTTATATTCAGGGCTTCGGTGCCTTCTTCACATACGTGAATAAAAAGAAAAGCAGGTAATCGGCTTTTGCCGCTATTATCTTTTATTTTTGCAGTCAATATTTAACCATGAAGTTTTCAAAAAATACCATTTATGCCATCGCCCTTTTGATTCTGGTGGCCGCCCTGTTCCGGATTATTCCAAATCGTCCTGCTGGTTTTGCCCCCCAAATGGCCCTGGCTATTTTTGGTGGCTCCATCATTTCAAATAAAAAATGGGCATTTGCACTGCCAATCTTTTCCCTTTTTATTTCAGATCTTTTATACCAGTTTCTGCATCTGACCGGGATCACCACGATCCAGGGATTTTATGAGGGACAATGGCAGGTGTATTTCTGCTTTATGATCCTGACGGTTTTTGGATTTATGCTCAAAAAGCCCAATTTTAAAAACGTGTTGGGCTTTTCAGTCAGCGGATCGCTGATCTTCTTTTTGATCTCCAATTTTATGGTCTGGATTGGCGGCGGCGGATTTGCACGTCCAAAAACATTTGCCGGATTAATGCAGTGTTACAATGATGCCCTGCTTTATTACCGCGATGGCGGACTGGTGCATGGATTTGCCGGCAACTTTATCCTCGGCGATCTTTTTTTCAGCGCCATTCTGTTTGGAGGATTTTACCTGTTAACAAAAAACTCCCGGCAGCCGAATCTGGCCTAAGCAAATAATAGTCAGAGCATCCATCGGGATGCTTTTTTTCTGCATGCCTTCAATAAAAACAGCTGGTATTGTACTAGTCTGGCCGTAATATTAATTAACATCTTTGCCTGATTGATTAATCTCTTTCCTTGTATTCAGCCGTTTTTTATACAGCCGATCAATTCTATTATCAGGCGGAAATTTTTCTGACTGAAGTCACCTTAACCATCCGGTACCGGGATGAAAAAGGGGTGGTGTATGATCTTTACTGGCTTTCCGCACGCTTCCATTCATTTAAACTGGAAAACAGTAAAGCAAGACTTGAATATATAAATCCCGGGGGTCGGATAGAAAGGCTTGTTGTAACTGATCCGGAAACCATTTCGGCAATCCGCAAACCTACGCACATACTTCGGTGGTCGGAAAAAAGAAACGTTTTTTACGAAGTACCGCCTCGCGGCTGATGGCATTGGGCCTGCTCTTACTGTCAATTATTTTTGCGATCTATCTTTTTCTTGTACCCTGGCTGGGTGAAAAAATGGCCAATGGAGTATCCCGGGAATGGGAAGAAAGCCTGGGTTATTCCATGTTCGAATCGGTGAAACAGGGTTTGGAGGTCGATAGTTTGAAGTCGGTACAAATAATGGATTTTTATAAACAATCCGGTTTATCATCTCCTTATCCCATCAAACTGGCGGTTGCCCGCTCAGAAGAAGTAAACGCATTCGCGATTCCCGGAGGCTATGTGGTGGTGTATTCTGGAATTCTGGAAAAAATCCAAAAGCCGGAGCAATTGGCGGCTTTGCTGGCACATGAAATTTCGCATATCAGTTTGAGGCATTCGCTGCGTTCCATATTCCGGGAAATGGCCCAGCAGATGTTTTTAATGTTGATTATAGGCAATGAATCGGGGGTGGCGGGATATCTGAGTTCACAGGCCGGAAGATTAAAGACACTACAGTACTCGCGCGATTTAGAAACCGAAGCAGATTTGCATGGTTTAAAACTGATGAAAGAAAATGGCATCGATGGTACAGGAATGCTTGAACTGATGAAATTGCTGGAGGATGGAAAGGAAAGCGGGGCGGGAGAGTTTTCATTTCTAAATACCCATCCCGGATTCAGCGAGCGGATTCAAAACATCCGCAAAGAAATGATCAAAGTCGAAACCCGAAATGCCCAAAACCTGAACGCAGCGTTTCAGTTGTTAAAAACTGCTGAGCCTTCCTCTGATTTGCCATAGCAGGCTTTCCCATTATTTGTTTAAAAGTTTTCTGTCTGAATGGTTATTCAAAGCCCCCGCCATTTAGGCAGGGCGTCTATTTATTCCAAATGCGGCATGGGTAAAAAAAACCGGGACTATCCATCCCGGTTTTTTTTTCTTACAATTTTAATTATACCTCTGCGGCTGCTTGCGCAAATTGCGTACGGATCACATTTAAGGCTCCACCCGCTCTGAACCATTCAATCTGTGGCTCATTATAGGTATGGTTCAACAGTACTTCATCTTTTGATCCATCGGCATGGTTCAGGATCATCGACAGTGGCTTTCCGGGCGCAAACTCCGAAAGACCTACAATATCGATCAGGTCGTCTTCCTGAACCTTATCATAATCATCCTTATTATCAAAAGTCAGCGCCAGCATACCCTGTTTTTTCAGGTTTGTTTCATGAATCCGCGCAAAACTTCTCACAATAATGGCGCGAACTCCCAAATGCCGGGGTTCCATAGCCGCATGTTCCCTGGAAGATCCTTCTCCATAGTTTTCATCACCCACTACCACGGTACCAATTCCAGCCGCCTTATAGGCCCGCTGGGTTGCAGGAACCGCTCCGTACTCGCCGGTAAGCTGGTTCTTAACCGAATCGGATTTGTCATTATAGTAATTAATGGCTCCGATTAACATGTTATTCGAGATATTATCCAAATGGCCACGGAATTTTAACCATGGGCCCGCCATTGAAATATGGTCGGTGGTACATTTTCCTTTTGCCTTTATCAGCAGTCGCAAACCATTCAAATCGCTTCCTTCCCATTCCTTAAACGGCTCGAGCAGCTGGAGGCGGTTGGAATCAGGGTCAACGGCTACCTGCACGGCAGAACCGTCTTCCGCGGGAGCCTGATACCCGGCATCTTCTACTTTAAATCCGGTAGGAGGCAATTCCATACCGGTTGGTTCGTCGAGTTTGACCTCAATGCCATTTTCATTCACCAAGGTATCCGTTAGCGGATTAAAGGTAAGTGAACCGGCAATGGCCAGGGCGGTTACGATTTCCGGCGAAGCCACGAAAGCATGGGTAGCTGCCAGTCCATCGTTTCGTTTTGCGAAGTTCCGGTTAAAGGAAGTGATGATGGAGTTCTTGCGATTTGGGTCGTCGATATGCCTGGCCCATTGACCGATACAGGGACCGCAGGCATTTGCCAGCACCACGCCGCCAATCTGGTTAAAGGTTTTCAGAAAACCGTCGTGCTCAATGGTGTATCGTACCAGTTCAGAGCCGGGTGTTATGGTAAATTCCGATTTTGTTTTCAGTTGTTTGCTGATTGCCTGCTGCGCCAGCGATGCGGAGCGGCTAATATCTTCATAGGAAGAATTGGTGCATGAGCCGATCAGGGCCACCTCCAGTTTTTCGGGCCAGTTGTTTACGCGAACCGCATCGGCGAACTTGCTGATTGGCCAGGCCAGATCCGGAGTAAATGGTCCATTTACATGGGGTTCCAGCTCACTCAGGTTAATCTCGATTAATTGATCGTAATATTTTTCAGGATTGGCATACACATCCGCGTCCGGGCGCAAATCTTCGCGGATGCCGCTGGCCAGGGTTGCTACCTCTTCGCGTCCGGTGGCGTTCAGGTATTCGGCCATTTTATCATCGTATGGAAACAATGAGCAGGTGGCGCCAATTTCGGCACCCATATTACAAATAGTAGCCTTACCGGTTGCACTCAGCGAATCGGCGCCTTCGCCAAAATATTCCACAATAGCGCCCGTTCCGCCTTTCACGGTAAGAATACCGGCTACGCGCAAAATCACATCTTTTGCACTGGTCCAGCCACTCATTTTTCCCGTTAATTTAATACCAATCAGTTTCGGCATTTTTAATTCCCAGGCCAGGCCCGCCATTACATCCACCGCGTCAGCACCGCCCACTCCAATGGCGATCATCCCCAATCCGCCCGCATTCGGGGTATGGCTGTCAGTCCCGATCATCATGCCGCCGGGAAACGCGTAATTTTCCAGAACTACCTGGTGAATGATCCCGGCACCCGGTTTCCAGAATCCGATTCCGTATTTATTCGATATGGAGGAAAGGAATTCAAAAACTTCCTTATTGATTTCCATCGCAGATTGAAGATCGGCCACAGCGCCGCCTTTCGCCTGGATCAGGTGGTCGCAGTGTACAGTAGAGGGAACTGCCACCTTAGCGCGACCGCAGGTCATAAACTGAAGCAGGGCCATTTGGGCCGTTGCATCCTGCATGGCCACCCGATCGGGCGCAAATTCTACATAATCCTTGCCCCGGACAAAAGCCGCATTGGCTGGACTATACAAATGTGTATAAAGAATTTTTTCAGCCAGGGTGAGCGGAGTACCCACCAGGGAACGGGCCGCGTCAATTTTTCCGGGCATTTCAGCGTAGGTCTTCTTAATTAAATCCAGGTCGAACACCATTGATATGTTTTTTTAGATTTTGATGGGGAAATAATGAGCAATTGGTTTGCGTTATGGCAGAATCCTTGCATTATTTATCAGACATCAGTAAATTAATGTGCAAATTTACCAAAAATTGAGTTTACAGTCTAACCATTTCATGGGCGCCTGCAAATTTTAAAAATTCAGATTTATGAACCGGTTCAGGTATTTTATTGAATGGAAGCTCTTCGGAGTATGTGCGGCCATAGGGGAGAAGCTGGGAATTGCTCCCACGCGAATCCGCACCTGGTTTATATACATATCTTTTTTAACGGCGGGTTCGCCCCTGATCATCTACTTTATCCTGGCCTTCTGGATGAATATTAAGCGATATATAATGGCGCTAAGACGAAATCCCATCTGGTATGAATAGAGTCCAGGATCCTGATAATTAATTCTGCACAACTAAGCACGTTTCTATCTTAGCGCAAAGCCTGCCTTATCCGCAGCAATTCTTTCAATAAGTTTTCCAGCAGTTCCAGCCGGAGCATATTGGCCCCATCGCTTTTTGCAATGGAGGGTTCCGGATGGGTTTCGATAAACAGCCCATCTGCGCCGGCGGCAATAGCGGCCCTGGAAATTACGCCGATCATTTTAGGGTTTCCGCCGGTAACACCCGAGCTCTGATTGGGCTGCTGCAGACTGTGGGTGCAATCCATCACTACAGGCACTCCAAAACTTTTCATAATAGGAATGTTGCGGTAATCCACGATCAGATCCTGATAGCCGAAACTGTTTCCACGTTCAGTAAGAATTACTTTATCATTTCCCGCTTTTTTGATCTTATCCACGGCAAATTTCATTGCCTCGCCACTTACGAACTGCCCTTTTTTAACGTTCACCACTTTACCGGTTTCAGCGGCGGCAACGAGCAGGTCGGTCTGGCGGCAAAGAAATGCCGGAATCTGCAGAATATCCATGTATTGGGCTGCGGGGGCTGCTTCATCGTGGGCATGAATATCGGAAGTGGTAGGAAGATGATAATGCGCACCGGCTTTTTTTACGATAGCCATCGCCTGCTCATCACCTATACCAGTAAACGAACTGGCACTGGTTCGGTTCGCTTTGCGGTATGAAGCTTTGAATATATAGGGAATTCCCAGGTTTGCGCACATACGCGAAACTTCACCGGCAACCTGCATTACAAGTTCTTCATTCTCTACAACACAGGGCCCTGCTATCAGAAAAAAGTTCTTTTCATCAAAACTTTGATTGCGGAACAGCTCTTTCAGAAAATTTTCCATGCTGCGAAGGTATTTCAATTTCAGTAATTCACTTGGAGCTGTATTAATCAAATAATATTAGGTTTGCAATTCTCAAAAAAGCATTAAACAAACATGATAAGAGATAAAATTCTGGTGATCGGCGCTTCCGGACAAATTGGGGTTGAACTGACACTGGCCCTCCGGAAAATTTATGGCAACGCCAATGTGGTAGCTTCGGATATGCGTGAAGAGAACGAGTTGCTGAAA
This sequence comes from Bacteroidota bacterium, assembly GCA_023427575.1. Classification (GTDB taxonomy): domain Bacteria; phylum Bacteroidota; class Bacteroidia; order Chitinophagales; family Chitinophagaceae; genus Flavitalea. Next base: position 7,435 of record JAEZAY010000528.1, read on the forward strand.
GGATCAGGTCCCTATGTTCAACTCGATGTAATGAACAAGGAAATGCTGCATGTTCAGGTGATCCGCCAGAATATTACCCAAATTTATCTGCTGGCGGCAATGTTGTCGGCTACCGGTGAAAAAAATCCGAACCTCGCCTGGAACCTCAACATGCAGGGATTGCTGAATGTTCTGGACATCGCCCGCGAAGAAAATCTCCATAAGGTTTACTGGCCAAGCAGCATCGCCGTATTCGGGCCCAGTTCGCCCAAGGTCAATTGCCCCCAGCAAACCGTAATCGAGCCCATCACCGTATATGGGATCAGCAAATATGCGGGCGAATTCTGGTGCAATTATTATTTTCAGCGATATGG
>JAEZAY010000543.1 GCA_023427575.1 Bacteroidota bacterium
TATATTGATTCGCTGTGACTTGTTTTTATTTAGCCGGAAGTTTCAATTTTTAGGATTTATTCCGGAGCCCGATTTTTTTGCTCCACTTTTTTTCTAAAAAAAAGTGGAAGGGGTCATTTGCAATGACTGCTTGTAACCTACTGTTGATCCAGATTTCAGGCAAATTGAAAATTATTACCCGGACACCTAGGCATTTGGATAGTGGTTCAGACTCAATTCAGAAACTAAGAAATGTTTATAAACAGATGAAAAGACTTTTATTAATCGACCGCGATGGCACACTGATCAATGAAGCGCCGCCAACTTATCAGCTTGATTCATTTGACAAGCTCAGCTTTTACCCGGAAGTATTTGAATATATGGGCCGGATTGCCCGCGAATTCGATTACGAACTGGTGATGATAACAAACCAGGATGGATTGGGAACGGAATCTTTTCCCGAAGAAAGTTTCTGGCCCCTGCACAATCTGGTGATGAAAACCCTGGCGGGGGAGGGAATTCATTTTACAAAAGTGCTGATCGATAAAACATTCCCTTCTGAAAACGCGCCGACAAGAAAGCCTCAAACCGGCCTGCTGACGGAATACATGAACAATCCGGCCTATGACCTGCAAAATTCTTTTGTAATCGGCGACCGTATTACGGATGTAGAGCTCGCGAAAAACCTGGGGTCGAAAGCGATCTGGCTGAACAACGATCCGGATCTGGGGGCAGGGGAAATTTCAGAAAAACAGCAGCAGTTAAAAGCGGTTGTGGCTTTGGAAACCCGCAGTTGGAAAGAAATCTATCAGTTTTTGAAATCCGGGTTGCGGGAAGTAACTCACACCCGCAATACAAATGAAACGAAGATCCGGATCGACCTGAATTTGGACGGATCGGGAAAAGCTTCAATTCATACGGGGATAGGATTTTTTGATCATATGCTGGAGCAGATTGCGCGGCATGGCAAACTGGATCTGAACATAAATGCAGAAGGGGATCTTCATATCGATGAACACCATACGATTGAAGATACAGGCATAACGCTGGGGGAAGCTTTTGCGATGGCATTGGCCGACAAACGCGGGTTGGAAAGATATGGTTTTGCCTTGCCGATGGATGATGCCGAAGCAAAAGTGCTGATTGATTTTGGAGGGAGGAACTGGATTGTTTGGAATGCCAGTTTCAGCAGGGAAAAAATCGGCGGTATGCCCACTGAAATGTTCTATCATTTTTTTAAATCATTCAGCGATGCTGCCCGCTGCAACCTCAATATTGAATGCAGGGGCGACAATGAACATCATAAGATAGAAGCTATTTTCAAAGCTTTTGCAAAAGCAATCCGGATGGCAGTTAAAAAGGATCCGGTCAGCAATTATCTTCCCAGCACGAAAGGTGTGCTGTAACCAATTAATCAATAACGAAACGACAGGCAAAAGTTAACTGGCTAACCGCCTTTATTTGCATGCGGTTAGCCAGTAAATTGCCAGTAATTAAATGGATTCCTGCTGCTGAACTAAAAAAGAGAACGGTGTTATTTTTTCAAATAATCGTAATCCAATCTGTTCTTTTTCCCATAAAAGTTTTTAAAACGGGCGTTGTTACACCACTACATCGTTGAATTCGGGATGTTTTTCCAAAACGGATTTAGTAAAAGAACATTCCGGAATAATCTGCAATTTTTCAGATCGGGCAAATTCGACGGCTGCCTCCACCAGTTGGGTTCCCACATCCTGTCCTCTTAAATCTTCTGAAACTTCAGTATAATCAATGATCATTTTATCTTCAGAAGGTTTTGAATAACTAAGCTCGGCCAGCCATTCACCATTCTCTTCCACAAAAAAAGCGCCTTTACGGCCTACAGCCTGATGTTGAATCTGCATAATAAGGTTTTAATATGTACACGAAAAAACAGAAAATCTGCTGAAAATGAAAAAAATTTGTTGAAATAAATTTTGTCGCTGATATTTGCCAAGCAATGAAAGTTCAAATTATTAATATTCGCTGGTGGTGGCATACAAACTCCGATAGGGGCTGGTAGCGCTATACCGCATTGTGATATCTATATTCGGCCCCGGGATCTCTCGGGGCTTTTTTATTTTCAACAGCAGGTTAACAATACTCCGGAATGAAAAAAATCAAGATAGAAACAGAATGCAGACGAATGCTGGCAGATATCCATACCCCGGTGGGGATCTATCTGCGGATCCGCGATCGTTTTCGCGATACCATTCTGCTGGAAAGCAGTGATCATCACGTTGCTGAAAACAGTTATTCATTTATCTGCATTAATGCCATTGGCGGGATTCAGATCAGTTCGGCCGACCAAATCGAGTTTAAATATCCCGGCGAACAACCGCAAACAGAAACAATCCCGAGGCCTGATAAAGTTCCCGACCGGGTTTGGGAATTCATGCAGCAATTTGAAATAGCCAGAACGGATTCGAAGCAGGCGCGGTTCGCACAGGGCTTGTATGGATATACCAGCTACGACGCCGTTCCGTTTTTTGAATCCATCAGATTAAAATCATCCTCATCGCGGCGGCAGACCCCTCCTGAAATTCCGCTGATGCGATATCGGTTATACCAATATGTTATAGCTATTAATCACTACAAAGACGAATTGTATATTTGTGAGAACCGGATCGCGGGAATTGATTCGGAACCGGATCTGATCGAATCACTGATCAGAAGCAAGGATGTACCCGTTTATCCATTTCGTTTGAAAGGTTCGGAAGAATCCAATCTTACCAACGACGCATATCGCAATATGGTTAAAAAGGGCATCGACAGTTGCCTGCGGGGAAATGTATTTCAGATTGTTTTAAGCCGTCGGTTCAGGCAGGAATACACCGGCGATGAATTCAATGTTTACCGGGCGCTGCGCAGCGTAAATCCTTCGCCCTATCTGTTCTTTTTCGATTACGGAGATTACAAGCTCATGGGTTCATCGCCTGAAGCGCAGTTAGTGATCCAAAACGGCCAGGCCAAACTGCATCCTATTGCAGGAACTTTTAAAAGAACCGGAGATGATGCCACCGATCAGCAACTGGCGGAAAGCCTGTTAAATGATTCAAAGGAAAATGCCGAACATGTGATGCTGGTGGATCTGGCCCGCAACGATCTTAGCCGGCTTTGTGATGATGTGCAGGTAAATAAATACCGCGAGGTTCAATATTATTCGCATGTGATCCACCTCGTGAGCGAAGTGAAAGGTTCCGTTCGGCCAAACAGCAATCCTTTCCATTTGCTGGCAAAAACATTTCCGGCGGGAACACTCAGCGGTGCCCCCAAGTTTAAAGCGATGGAGTTGATTGATGAATTTGAACCGGAACCAAGAACCTATTACGGAGGCGGAATCGGATTTGTGGGTTTTGATGGAACCTGCAATCATGCCATTATGATCCGCACCTTTTTAAGCCTCAATAATTCCCTTACCTATCAGGCTGGCGCCGGCGTTGTGGTTGCCAGCGACCCGGAAAGTGAACTGCAGGAAGTGAATAATAAACTGAACGCGCTCAAAAAGGCGATAGAACTGGCGGTCGAAATTTAGACCGCTGCAACAGACCTGAATACCTCATCCGATAAAAAAGTAAAATGAAGATCCTGGTTTTTGATAATTACGATTCGTTCACCTATAACCTGGTCCATCTGGTGGAAAAGATCACGCACGAAAAAGTGGATGTATTCCGCAATGATCAGATTTCGCTGGAAAAAGTGAATGATTATGATAAAATTATTTTATCACCGGGACCCGGAGTTCCTTCCGAAGCAGGGTTGCTGCTGCCCCTGATTAAACAGTATGCCGCCTCGAAATCGATCCTTGGTGTATGCCTGGGCCATCAGGCGATTGGGGAAGCATTTAATGGCAGTCTGATTAATCTCAGCCCGGTGTTACATGGTGTAGCCACACCGATCGAAATTCTGGAGTATCAGGATAAACGAAAGAATGACCTTTTTCAGAACCTGCCTTCAAAGCTGGAAGTTGGCAGGTATCATAGCTGGGTGATCAGCGATGACAATTTTCCCGAAGAACTGGAAATAACAGCGCGTGATCATAACGGTTATATCATGGCCTTACGGCATAAAAAATTCGACGTTCAGGGCGTACAGTTTCATCCCGAAAGTGTACTTACTCCAAAAGGAGAAGAACTGATGAGAAACTGGTTGGAAAAAAAATAAAATCATCCGATGCAAAAAATTCTTAAATACCTGTTTGAATACAAAACCCTGAGTGCCGCCAGGGCAAAGGAAGTGCTGATCAATATCTCAAAGGGAGTGTATAACGAACACCAGATTACCGCCTTTATTACGGTTTACATGATGCGAAGCATAACCATTGAGGAGCTCAGCGGTTTTCGCGATGCGCTTCTTGAACTGGCTGTACCCGTTGATTTGGGAGGAAACAAAACCATCGACATCGTGGGAACCGGTGGGGATGGAAAAAATACGTTCAATATTTCCACCCTTTCCTGTTTTATTGTAGCCGGCGCCGGACAAAAAGTGGCTAAACATGGTAACTATGGAGCGACCACCATTAGCGGCGCCTCCAACGTAATGGAACAACTGGGCTATCGTTTCAGCAACGATTCAGCCAGGCTTAAAAGGGAAATTGAAGAAGCCAATATTTGTTTCCTGCATGCCCCCATGTTTCATCCCGCATTAAAGGCCGTGTCGGGAATTCGGAAAAACCTTGGAGTGCGGTCATTTTTTAATATGCTTGGTCCGATGGTCAATCCGGCAAACCCCGGATACCAGCTGGTAGGGGTTTATAGCCTGGAAATGGCCCGGATCTATAATTATCTTTTGCAGCAGGGGGGAAAGGCCTTTACCATCATTCACGGATTGGATGGTTATGATGAAATTTCGCTGACGAACGATACCAAGGTTATTACAAATCAGGGGGAAAAAGTAATGAGCCCCGAACAACTGGGTAAACGCACGGTAGACCCGGTTGATTTACATGGAGGTAATTCAGTGGACGAAGCCGCGGCCATTTTCCGAAAAATAATTTCCGGTAAAGGAAGCTGGGCACAAAATGCAGTTGTGCTGGCCAATGCAGCCATGGCCCTGCATTGCACCGGTTCATTCAGCACGTACGAACATGCTTACCAGTCGGCGGTTGACAGCCTGGAATCGGGAAAAGCAAAAAATGCTTTGGATAAACTAATTCAGCTAAATAAATAAATACCCGGATGAATATTCTTGAACGGATAATTGAGGTAAAAAGAAAGGAAATCGAAATGGCCAGGCAAAATCTGCCCGCGGCAAAACTGGAAATCGCGCCGGGAATGAACCGGAAAACAAATTCGCTGGTGTCGGCGTTGAAAGCCGAAAATTCTACCGGAATCATCGCCGAATTTAAAAGAGCATCTCCTTCCAGGGGTTTGCTGAATCCGGAGATCCAGATTGAAACCGTTTTAAAAGGCTATGCAGATGGCCATGCATCCGGGATTTCCGTATTAACCGACCGGGAATTTTTCAAAGGCGATCTGGACGACCTGAAGTATGCACGGCAAATGCTTCCCGAGATGCCTTTATTAAGAAAAGAATTTATTATTGATGAATACCAGTTGCTGGAAGCAAGAGCGGCCGGAGCGGATGTAATTCTGTTGATAGCAGCATGCCTTAGTCCTTCACAGGTTAAAGCCCTGGCATCTTTTGCCAAACAAATTTCGCTGGAAGTGTTGCTGGAAATTCACAATGAAGCAGAGCTTGATCATATCACCGGCGAAGTGGATCTGGTAGGTGTGAACAACCGCGACCTGAAAACTTTTAATGTTGATATAAATACATCAGTATATTTAGCGGATAAGATTCCTTCAGAAAAAATCCGGATCTCAGAAAGTGGAATCAGCTCGGTTGATTCGATCCGTCATTTGAGGAAATTCGGTTACCAGGGCTTTCTGATAGGAGAGGCATTTATGAAGGAACCAGACCCGGCGATTGCGTTTGCCCGTTTTGTTGAATCATTATAATCAGCCGGCCTGTTACTGGCAGGCACTAAAACGAGCAATAAATGAGAATAAAAGTCTGCGGTATGACGCAAAAAAACCAGGTGGAAGATCTGGCCGGCCTGGGAGTAACTTTTGCCGGTTTCATCTTTTATCCCAAATCGCCGCGTTATGCATTCAGAAACATAACCACCACGGAGATCAAAAAGATCAACAATATTAATAAAGTGGGCGTGTTTGTTAATTCAACCATTGAAGAAGTGCTAACCCTGGTGGATGAATGCCGCCTGCACCTGGTGCAGCTTCATGGTGACGAAACCCCGCGTCAATGTGAAAAGATCGCCGATTATGTATCCGTTGTAAAAGCGTTCCGGCTGACGGATAATGATAATATTGAATGGATGATCAAACCGTATATGGATGTTTGCGATATGTTTATGTTCGATACGATGGGCGCCGGTTATGGCGGAACAGGAAAAAAATTCGACTGGTCGATTCTGAAAGGCACCGATATCGGCAAACCCTATTTTCTTAGTGGGGGAATCGAGCCCGGGGATGAAGATAATTTACAGTTGTTTGCAAAAGACCCGGCAGCGAAAGCATTGTTTGCAATCGATATAAACAGCCGTTTTGAAAAGTCGCCGGGTATAAAGGATATGGATAAAGTGGAAGCGTTTATTAAAAGTTTGAACGGACCGGTTTTATAGAGAATATTTATTCAAATTTTATTTCAGGAGATATGATTAGTAATGAGAGTTTTCAGCATCCCGACGAGAATGGTTATTACGGAAAATTCGGAGGCGCGTATGTTCCGGAGATGCTGCATCCCAATGTGGAGGAACTAAAATCCAAATACCTGGGCATTCTGGCCGATCCCGGGTTTCGTAATGAGTTCAGTGACCTGCTGCGCGATTATGTGGGGCGGCCCACGCCGCTGTACGAGGCCAGTCAGCTAAGCAGGAAATACGGTGCCCGGATCTTTTTAAAACGGGAAGATCTTTGTCATACCGGAGCCCATAAAATCAATAACACCATCGGCCAGATCCTGCTGGCGATCCGGTTGGGCAAAAAAAGAATTATAGCTGAAACGGGAGCGGGGCAGCATGGCGTGGCCACTGCTACAGTATGCGCTCTAAAAGGGCTGGAATGCATTGTTTACATGGGTGAAAAGGATATTGAAAGGCAGGCGCCCAATGTGGCCAGGATGAAAATGCTTGGTGCAACGGTGATCCCTGCCCGAAGTGGCAGCAAAACTTTGAAGGATGCTACCAATGAAGCCATCCGCGACTGGATAAATAACCCGGTAGATACGCATTATATCATCGGAAGCGTGGTGGGGCCTCATCCTTATCCGGATATGGTGGCCCGGTTTCAGAGCATTATCAGTGAAGAAATAAAATGGCAGTTAAAACAAAAGACCGGCTCCGACCTTCCGGATTACCTGCTGGCCTGCGTAGGTGGGGGGAGCAATGCCGCCGGTGCCTTTTATCATTATGTAAATGAAAAGAAAGTTCAACTGATTGCGGTGGAAGCAGCCGGTCAGGGGTTGACCAGTGGACTGAGTGCAGCCACCACCCAGCTTGGTAAACCCGGAGTATTGCATGGCAGCAAAAGTTTGCTTATGCAAACCGAAGATGGCCAGGTGGTTGAGCCGCACAGCATTTCTGCCGGTCTTGATTATCCTGGCATTGGCCCAATGCATGCCAACCTGTTTGATACCGGCCGGGCCCGGTTTCTGAGTGCCACGGATGAAGAAGCGCTTGGCGCAGCCTTTGAATTGGCGAAACTGGAAGGCATAATCCCGGCCCTCGAATCGGCACATGCCCTTCATGCCCTGAGCCAGTTAGAGTTGAAGCCTCACGAAATTGTAGTTGTTTGCCTGAGTGGAAGAGGTGATAAGGATATGGCGACATACATGAAGGAAATGGGCATCAGGGATTAGTAATTCTTTCCTGCAATTTTATTCATTTAACTGCGAGCTTAATTATGTCCAGAATAGAAGAATTGTTCTCGAAAAAGAAATCAGGGGTTTTAAAT